>DATEYW010000084.1:0-22007 GCA_035256045.1 Bathyarchaeia archaeon
TTTTTTCTTTAGGCATTTGTCTTAGCCTCGAAAATCTGTTTAAGTATTCTTGAACTGTCAACGCGAAGTTCGTTGAACGCCAATTCTTCTGGAGGAATACCCATCGCCAACCCTAGCAGCTGTGGATAATGCAGCACTGGAATGCCGTAGGTTTCATTGAACATTTTCTCAATTCGAAGCTCGTTTGTGTCGTACATTATATGACAGAATGGGCAGATAGTCACCAGAGCCTCTGCATCAACCTGCTTAATGTGGTTGAGCTTGTCCCTAGCAAGCTGCAAAGCGATTTTATCGCTGACGCCAACACTCGGCGCGCCACAACATTCAGTCTCGTCCATATAATCTAGACAAGTGGCACCCGTAGCTTCAATCAACGTTTTGAGCATCTTGGGATCTTCGGGATCATCAAACCCAATAAACTCTTTAGGTCTGAGGATGTGGCATCCGTTGTGCTCTGCTACTTTTACCATCGTCAGTGGTTTAACAATCGATTTCTTTATGTTGTCCAGTCCGACGTCTTCCATCAAAACTTGCATGAAATGCTTCGCGTCCACGGTTCCTTTAAACTGTAACCCAGCTTCTTTCAGATGGCAATTTATCTCGTCGCGCAGGGCTTTGTCTTCCTTCAACATCTTGTTGACTTTCTTTAATGTCCCCGCGCAGCCTGGACACAAAGTGATAATGTTCAAACCCTTCTCTTCTGCCAAAGCCAAGTTTCGCGCCGCCAAGATAAGCATCATCTCGTGACTGACCGGGTCTAATGGAAGACCGCAACAATTGAACTCGGGCATTTCAACAAGCTCAACGCCCAGCTTTGCAAGTATCTTTCGTGCCGAGATTTCAAACGCAGACACACGGTAAGGAATTGCACAGCCGAGAAACATAAGATACTTTTTTGGAGCCATTCTCAGTCACCCTTCTTCTCAACGTGCTTGAGAAATTCAACGCCACGTAGACTCTTGCATAAACTTTCTGGATTGCCCTTCGGCAGAGCTGGCAATCCTATGCTCTCTCTTTTCTTCAACCTTAGCTCTGGAATCCTGTAGGCATAGCCTGATTCAAGGATGCTTGCGCACTCGTCCTTGAACACTTGCGGTATGTGTCCTTCTTCGGCTGCCAGGTTCCGTAACACGCGTATGACGCTGGCAACTTCCACGTCTTGTGGACATCTGTCGGTGCACGTGAAGCACGCTGCACAGAGCCATAACGTCTCGCTGTCCAGCACTCGATCTTTCAATCCAAGCTGAGCCATTCGAATTATCTGTCTGGGCCTATAGGTGTCGCTGAACCTGGCGACTGGACAATCTGACGTGCATGTTCCACATTGGAAACATCGCATCAGTTTCTCTCCGCCGTGCATTTTGGAAATCTTGTATTTGAAATCAGATTTGATCTCTGATGCTTTTATCGACGTCTTTTCGGTCATTGTGCTCTAGTCTCCATGATTTTCACCGGGTTCGGTCCAAGGTTCTTTAACTCTTCAACCATGTCACAAACTACAGCCGCGAACTTGTCGCCTTCACTGGCTGAAATCCATTCTAGTCGCAGACGCTCTGGTTCGATTCCGAGCTCTTTCAACGCCTTCTTGAGCAGCGTGATTCGTCGCAATGCTTTGAAGTTTCCACTGATGTAGTGGCAGTCCGAAGGCACATGGCAACCCGCAACGAGCACGCCGTCTGCACCGTCCTTGAAAGCCTCGAGGACAAAAGCCGGGTCGATTCTTCCGCTGCACATTACTCGTATGATTCTTATGTTGGGTGGATATTGTATTCGGCTAACTCCTGCCAGGTCTGCTCCTGCATAGGCGCACCAGTTGCATAGAAAACCGATTATCTTCGGCTCAAACCCGTCTTTGTCGCTCATGCACTGACCTCCACCAGCAAAGCTTTGACTTGCGCAAGTATTTCTTCAGTCGTGAAGTGCCCCATCGTTATGGCCTTAGTTGGACAAGCCGTGGCGCATGCACCGCAACCCTTGCACAGAGCTTCAATCATGTGTGCCATGGGTTTTCCTTCCTTATCCTTCATTTCAACTGCACCGTAAGGACACAGGTATTCACAAACTCTACAACCACTACATAAATCTTCGTTCACGTTCGCGACAATTCCTTCCATCTCAAGCTTGTCTCTGGATAGTATCGTCGTCGCTCTGGCAGCAGCTGCACAAGCCTGAGCAATACTCTCGTCAACGTATTTTGGAGAATGCGCCATTCCGCACAGGAACACGCCTTCCGTTGCAAAGTCTACAGGTCTCAGCTTCATGTGTGCTTCCAGGAAGGAACCGTCCTTTGTCAGCGGCACCTTGAGCATCCCTGCCAAGTGCTTGTTTCCTGGGTTCGGAATCGTAGCTGCACTCAAAACTAAGATGTCCGGTTCGATTTCAACTTCTTCTTTGATCACTGGTTCCCAGAAGGCAACCTTCAGCTTGCCGTTCTCATTCGTAACCCGTGGTTTTCTATCATCATCATAGTTGACGAAAAGAACACCCTTCATCGCAGCATCACGATAGTAATCCTCTTTGAAACCGTATGCCCTCAAATCCTTGTAAAGAACATAAACTTCTGCGTCAGGACTTATCTCCTTAATCTTCAGCGCGTTCTTCACTGCCTGCCCGCAGCAGATCCTAGAACAGTTAGGTCGCTCCTCGTTTCTGGCACCTACACATTGGATCATGACAACGTTTTTCGCCTTAAACTCGCCTTTGACAATCTTCTGTTCGAGTTCATGCTGCGTGGTCACTCTCGAATCTTTGCCATACAGGTATTCGGTAGGTTCATATTCAACTGCGCCAGTGGCAACTATCACCACACCGTGATCAATTTCCTTCTCTTTGCCGTTCTGCTGCTTTATCTTCGACTTGAAGTTACCGACAAAACCGTAAACGTCAACGACTTCCGCACACGTGTAAACGTGTATCTTGTCGTTTTCCGAGACAGCCTTAACGAGAGCATCCAACTTGGTTTTCGGGTTGTCTTCCTTTTCCAAGAGGTACTGAATAGTTTGCATGTGCCCGCCCAGTTCTTTTTCTTTCTCCACAAGGTGAACTTGAAAACCTTGTTTCGCCAACTCTAACGCTGCCGTCATTCCCGACACGCCCCCTCCAATCACTAAGCCAACTGGCGTTACGCTTATGAGGGGTTTCTCCAAGGGTCTCAGAAGCTTGGCCTTTGCGACGACCGATCGAACGAGGCCCTTGGCCTTTTCCGTTGCTTCTTTAGGCTTATGCATGTGCACCCAACTGCATTGGTCGCGGATGTTCGTCATCTCGAAAAGATACGGGTTCAGCCCAGCTTCTTGCATCGTCTCCCTGAACAGTGGTTCATGGGTTCTCGGCGTGCACGAAGCTACGATGACACGGTTGAGCTTGTTCTGATTGATTTTTTCTGCGATGAGCTTCTGAGTATCCTGAGAGCATGTGTAAACGTTCGCCTCAGCATAGACCACATTGGGCAGAGTTTTCGCGTACTCCACAACTTCTGGAACCTTCACCACGCCGCCTATGTTGATGCCACAGTGGCAGACAAAAACGCCGATGCGCGGATCTTCGCCGCTCACATTCCGTGCAGGCGGATACTCTTTCTTTGTAACAAGCGTTCCTCTTTCGCTTGCGATTATACTCATAGCTTTTGCAGCGGCGCCACTTGCCTGCGCAACACTCTCCGGAATGTCTTTTGGAGCGGAAAATGCACCGCAAACGTAAATCCCGGGTTTCGACGTTTCCATAGGTGAGAAGGTTTCGGTTTCACAGAACTTGTATTTGTTGAGTCTTATGCCAAGGCTCTTGGCAAGTGCTTCAACGTTCTTTGGCGGCTGCATTCCTGTCGAAAGAACAACCATGTCGAATTCTTCGGTCTTGGGGTTCTCGTCTTCAACGAAATGGAGGAAAAGGTTACATGTGTTGGGATCTTCGGTGACTCCGGCCACTCTTGACCTCACGAATTTTATGCCCCATTCTCCCTGTGCGCGTTTGTAGTATGCGTCGAATTCCTTTCCATAGGAGCGCATGTCCATGAAGAAAATTTTGGCATCCAATTTTGTCGGCGTGTGCTCTTTAGCTATGACTGCCTCTTTCATGCCATACATGCAGCAAGCAGCTGAACAATATGTGACGCCTAGCTGATAATCCCTTGAACCTACGCATTGAATAAAGGCTATCTTCTTCGGGATTTCACCGTCGGAAGGTCTGAGAACCAACCCACCGTATGGTCCGGAAGCGCTCAATATGCGCTCAAATTCTAAGCTGGTTACGACGTTCGGAAATCGCCCGTAGCCATACTCGCGTTTCAGTGTTGCATCAAAAGGTTCGAACCCAGGTGCAAGAATTATGGAGCCTACTTTCAATGTCGCTTCCGTATCTTGCTGGTCGTATGCTATGGCTTGAGCCTTGCAAACCTCGAAGCACGTTCCGCAACCGATGCATTTCTCGCGGTCAATAATGTATTTTAAAGGAACTGATTGTGGATATTCCACGTAGATCGCGCTTCTCTTTCCCAGCCCTTCATTGTATAGGTCCACAACCTCTATCGGGCACTTTTGTGCGCATATACCGCAACCGTTGCATTTCTCTTCTATGACGTAGCGGCTTTTCTTTCGAATTCTCACGTCGAAGTTTCCAGCATCGCCTTCGAGACCCAAGATTTCAGCATTTGTCACTATTGTGATGTTTGGATGTCTGCCCGTGGCAACAAGTTTAGGCGAAAGAATGCACATCGAACAGTCGTTTGTCGGAAAAGTTTTGTCAAGTTGTGCCATCACTCCGCCAATGCTTGGTCCTTGATCAACCAAGTAAACTCTGAATCCGGAGTCAGCCGCGTCCAAAGATGCTTGTATGCCAGCAACTCCTCCTCCGACTATCAGAATCGCGCCGACTTTTCCGTACGGCATCTATCCCACCACCGATGCTTTGTAGAGCGGGGTCGTTCCTTCTATATGATCTAGGGCTATCATGTTTTTTCTCCTCATGTCCACGATGTGCTCAAGCACCTTCGACGTTTTCATCCCAGTTACTTCTGCAAGTATTTTCACCGAGAGCGGTTTCGCCTTTGTCAGAACTTGGATTTTGTGTCGAACGAATTCTTCCTTGACGATTTCATTCGTGATGCCTTCGAACTCTTCAGACAAGATTTTCTCCCCGAAGCTGTTGGCAATTTCAGTCAGCTCTTCCTCTCTTCCAAGCAGCACTCTCAACCTGAAGTCAGAAACCGCGTTCTCTGCTGCAAGCATGTTGATTGCAAGGTTCGAGTTTGATTGCGTACTGTCCAGAGACATTGTTCCAAGTCGCCCGATCTCTTCAAAGAACCCTTTTACCTGACGTCCGAAGTTTCTTCTTTCTTGACGTGAGTAAGACAGGAGTCTTAATCGGGTCGAATCTAGACCAGCCAAGCTGATAAGCTTCCCCAAGATCTTGACTGTACGTTGTCCCTGCGTGTCCCCATTGACATAATGGCAGTCTGGATGATCACAACTGATCATTAAAACACCATCTGCTCCCTTTGAGAAAGTTTGAATCACAATAACAGGGTCGATCCTTCCGATGCATGGCACTCTGACGAGACGTACTTTTGGGTAACCAGGTATGTGGCTCGCAATTGGAGCGCCAACTTCCAAGGGAAGACTCCAGCGACAAACAAAACCAACGATTCTAGGTCTTGAAATCAAGCGTATTCCCTCCTCAGTGCGTCTTCTACATTAGTCATGATGCAGAGATCTGGAGATTTTCTCATTGTAATGGCGCGTTCGGGACACCGGGCACTGCAGACGCCGCAGCCCTTGCATAAAGCTTCATCCACTCCGGCGATTCCTCTTTCGTCTTTCTTCACAGCCCCAAAGACGCAGACACTCGCACAGACGTTGCAGCCTATACATCGAGCCTCGTCAACGACAGCCTTGTCAGCATCGCACAGCTCTTCGTTGCCGAGACACTCACTACATGGCCCGCACCCAAGACATCGCCGTGCTTCTGACGCCGCAATCTCCTTGATCTTGGCCAGAAGCTCATCAGCTTCCTCGAAACTCGCTGTTCGTTTTCCAGCGTCCACATGTGGGTCAGTGTATCTTCCGTTTTTCTGAGGAATTCTCTTCCAATCCTTTACCCATGTTACTTCCTCGATTTCTTCATCTCTGCCAGCTTTCAAGTCTTGGCCATTTAGGTAGCGGTCAATGGACGCTGCAGCCCTTTTGCCTGCCCCGATAGCCTCGACAACACTCGCAGGACCCGTAGCGACGTCACCTCCAGCGAAAACTCCTGGAATCTTGGTCTCTAGCGTTAAAGGATCGACCATGATTACGCCTGAGCGCCGATCAAACAGACTTGGCGGTAAGCATGAAACTTCAATTGCCTGACCGATTGCCGGAATCACCGTGTCTACTTCGTATTTGTGTTCGGTTCCGGGGATGAGAACAGGACGCCTTCTTCCACTTGAATCAGGTTCTCCCAACTGCATTCTTATGCATTCAATAGCCTTAACCTTCCCGTCTTCTTCGACTATCTGCTTAGGTGATACAAGGAAATGGAACTTCACTCCCTCTTTTTCTGCAGCATTTACTTCTTGCGGATATGCTGGCATTTCGTCGCGGGTGCGTCGGTACAGAACCAAGACTTCTTTTGCTCCGAGCCTTAGTGAGGTACGAGCCGCATCCACTGCACTGTTGCCTCCACCTACAACTGCGACTCTATTGCCTATGTCAAAAGACTCCCCTAAAGATATGGACCTTAAGAACTCTACAGCATGAAAAACGCCGTCAAGATCTTCGCCAAGCACACCGAGCCGAGCGCTCAACTGCGCTCCGATGGATATGAATAAAGAGTCATAGCCATTCTCCTTCAGAGAATCAAGAGTCACATCTTTGCCAAAATCCACACCTGTTTTGATTTCAACGCCCAAATCTTGGATGTGTGCTATTTCGTTAGCAACAACATATTTTCTCAGACGATAATCAGGTATGCCATATTGCATCATACCGCCAGGTTCGGGCATTCGTTCAAAAACTGTGATGGGATGGCCGAGTTTTGCCAGTTCATACGCTGCAGTGAGCCCTGCTGGCCCTGCACCAATCACGGCAACTTTCTTTGTGTGCACCTTTGGGACTGGATTTGATCTGACCCTTCCTTGTTCACGTTCGATGTCTGCAGCAAGCCGTTTCAGGTGCCGAATCCCCACTGGCTGGTCAACGTTCTTTCGAGAGCAAGCTTCTTGACATGGACTAATGCAGATTCTTCCACAGATTGCTGGAAAAGGCATGCTTTTCCTTATGAGTTCAACTGCTTCTTTGAACCTGCCTTGCTGAAGCAGGGAAACGTAACCCTGAACATTAACACTTGCAGGGCACGCAATGCGACATGGTGGCAGTCTCCGCTTATTTACAAGAGCGCAACTAGAGGTGTGCACGTCTCATAGTCTCCAAACATTATCATGTCTGACAGACTAAAAAACATTGATTGATCATTTGAGAAATCAGGCGCCTACAATCTGTGAGTGCCGTAACTTCGCCACCCACGTTTCATACTGATCTGGTTTCATCAAATCCTTTAGCTCTTCTTCTAAGGCAATCAAATTGGTCGGTCTGATCTCTGCTATCCACCCTGCTTCGTACGGGTCCTTGTTGATCAGTGATGGCTCTTTTCCAAGTGTTTCATTTATCTTGATGATTTTGCCTGCAACAGGCGAGAAAAGACTAAACTTGAATAGCCATGTCTCAACAACACCAAAAGGCTCCTTTGTCCTCACTTCGCTACCCATTTTGTCAGTTTGGATAGAAGCTACCCCCTCCATGCGACTTTGTGCAAAGTCTGACAAGCCGAGCCGGACATTCCCTTCAGGAGTCACCATAACCCACATGTGATTTGGAGCATAAAGAAGTCGATCGCGGATGACTGGCCTACCAACCGACTTGTGAAGTTTTTTCTCTCGACTTTGCCTAAGTTCATCCAAGCGTTGCTGTACAGCGTCAGTCACGAACTCTGAAAGATTCCTGTAATTGCCTGTTTTGAGCGCGCCTTCTACAGCGGCCAAGAGTTCGTCACTGACGCGTACGGTCCTCCATTTTGGCATGCTATTTCACTCTGCTCCGCAGCTCTTGGAGTCTAGTAGATTCAACGTCTTATCTCTGCTACTAATTCACTCAGTTCCGATTCACTCACAGGTATAGGGGGCCTTTCTTCGAGTTTGAGGAGCAGTTTGCCATATTCATCGTGGTTCAGGAGCCTCTGAAGCTCTTCGGGGTTCTGCGGTTCGATCTCCACGATCCACTGGTAAGCATTGCCATTCAGCGTGTACGGGTCATCAATGACTCCTTTGTTCACATCGACTATCTTCCCCTTGACTGGCGAGTATAGGTCGTGTATCACAAAGGGCCATCCGGCAGCGGTTTCAACAACTCCGACAGGTTTTTCAGTCGATGCCTGAGTGCCTATCTCTTCTGTTTCGACATAAACTATCCCTCTGAGCTGGCTGGGGAAGTAGTGTGTCACTCCCAGTTTGATGGTTCCTTTAGAAGTCAGTTGGGCCCAAACATGTGTCGGTGTATAGAGAAGCTGTCCCCGTAGCTGCGCAACCGCACTTGCCGTATCGCGTTCTAGGTATTCACTTACTCTTTCTTTGGCCATCGACTCCAGACGAAGTCGAATGGAATCTGAGACAAATTCTGACAGGGTTCCGTACTTTTCTTCCTTCTTGATTTCTGACTCAACCTCTTCCAACAACTCTTGCTTAATTTTTACGTTTTGCGCTTTTGGCATATACATCGCCTCCTTTTCTGATAGTATAGATACACTGGCTCTCTATAAATGCCTAGTGCCCATATTGTACGTGTCGGTATATACTATAAGAGCGAACCGCACAATGCTTATATCTGATATGTAGGAACAGTATGACTATAGAGATGAGAGCATGGAAACTAGAAAACTGCAGAAAGTCGGATACTCCACACTGGCGGTCTCTCTGCCAAGCAAATGGGTAAAGGACATGGATCTGAAACGTGGAGAGACGGTTTTCTTGGGACAGGAGCCAGATGGATCGCTTAGATTACTTCCGAACAAACTCGTCAAACTAGAAGAGACGGTCGAGGAGTACACTTGTAACGCAGATTTGTGTAATGAACCACGAATGTTGGAACGCGTAGTTGTCGGCAGCTATATCCTAGGTCGAGAAGTACTCTCGATGATTTCCTCTGAGAGAATGCGCGCCGAACACATTGAAGAAATCAAGAGTGTGTTACCAAAACTCATGGGACTTGGAATAGTGGAGGAGACATCAGAGCGCGTGACCCTGCAGTGTTCGATTGACACAAGAAAGTTCAGCTTGGATATGTTGTTTCGCAGGCTTTCTGTAATTGCATTGACCATCGTGAAAGAATCTGTTCAAGCACTTGTCGAGTCAAACGCATCTCTGGCAAAGGAAGCCATAAAGCGTGAGGACGAGGCTGATGCGATTTGCCTGCTTGCAATGCGCCTTTTAGTTTCCGCGCAGAGAAGAAGTGAAATAGCGAAAGAAATTGGACTGAAAGACCCATTGCACGTTTTGTACTTCGGGATGATGCTTCGATATCTTGAGCTGGTGGCAGATTATGCTGAAGAAACAGCGCATAGAGTCGTTGAATTGCTACAGAAGTATAAGCAGAAGTTGCCACAATGGGTACCTCAGAAAATCAGCAACTTGAACGACTTAGCCCATGATTTAGTTCTGAAGTCTGTTGATTGTTTCTTTATCGGTGATATAAAGATTGCAAACAGCCTTCTGGAGATGCAAACGTTCGTGGAACTCGAAAGAGACAGAATTATGCAGGAACTTCCTGAGATCCCACACTTGCGGCTCATACTTTGGAACATCACAAGAATAGCAGACAGAGGAGCGGGTATTGCATTGATAGCTCTGAACAATGCTCTTGAGAAAAAGTCCAAGATATGCACAAAGGGCTGGTCAACATCGTTTAAATAGTCTGAGCCCGCAAGTAACGCGTCCTAGTAGACATGTGGTGATTTAGAATGAGCAAAAAAGGAACGATCTTCCGCGTGGCAGGCCCCTTCATCATAGCCGACGGCATGGTTGGCTCTCGAATGCATGAACCCGCCACTATCGGAGAAGCAGGAGTCATCGGAGAAACAGTCCGTTTAGGAGGAGCGCGCGCTAGATAACGGAGCAGGAATAGGATTGATTGTGATAAACAATACTCTGTCGAAAATATATTCGAGAAACTGGTCATCCAGCTTCAAGTCGAAGGAGGAGAAACCATGGACTATAGACGTCGATCAATAACAAAGGCGCTGACATGGAGAATAATCGCGTTGATAATAACCATCATGATATCATATGCCTTTCTGGGCAACTGGTCCACATCTATAATCATTGGGTTGGTGTCCAACTTCTTGAAGACGTTGGGATATTATGTCCATGAAAGACTCTGGGAAAGAACGAACTGGGGCAGGAAGTAGTCCGAAACTTGGACAATATGCACTATGTTGCTGCCAATGATCTAACAGAATAGACGAGAGTGACGCTGCGGCAAATGAGATGACCAGTGCGCGACTGTGCAAGGCTGCTGTACGCACTACAACAACAAGCTAGTAGACTCTGCTTAGCGCGTGCTTATTCACAAAATCCACAACGACTACAAATCTTCGGACACGTTCGCAACGATTCCTTCCATTTCAATCGTCTTCTTCGACAGAATCGTTGTAGCTCTTGCGGCAGCAGCACAAGCTTGAGCAATGCTCTCGTCAATGTATTTTGGAGAATGCGTCATTCCGCACAGGAACACACCTTCAGTTGCAGCGCGCGAGAGAAAAAGTCCAAGATATGCACAAAGGGCTGGTCAACATCGTTTAGGTATACTGGAGACTCTTGGCTTTGGAAAAGATACACTGCTGAGGCCCGAGCCTGGAGAGCTATGACTCTTCTCATACAATCCTTGTATCTTTTGATCGACCGACAGACAAACCTCTGAAAAGCTTGAGATGGCGAGAAATCCATGCACACTTCGCAAATGGGCAGAAAATCTTTAAGAACATGTGATCAAAGATACAAAAGAGATAGAAGCTGACATGGGTGGTTGAATGGACCATATAGAGAAAACGGTTGAGATAAAAACCACTCTGGAAAAAGTTTGGGAACTCATTTCCAACGTAGAAAGAATACCGGAATGGGCAAAGGGATATACCGAAAAGATGACCATCACATCTAAACAGCGGAGAGGAAAAGGCATAACCACGCACGAGGTAGGTGTCGCCTTCGGCAAGCCCTACGAGAAAGACTTCATAGTTACAGAATGGAAAGAAAAGAGAAAAATCGTTTTTGAAAGCACTTCCGGCTGGTCTTGGAGAGGTTCGTGGTTCATGAAAACCTTCGGAGATGCGGTCCTGTTCACGTATAGCGTAGACTTCGAGCTGCCCTTCCCAGCAACCAGGCTCAAAGAGGTTTTCCGCAAGAAATACGAAAAGTTGCTTGAAGAATGGGTGCAAAACATAAAAGACATTCTGGAGAAGCCAAAGAGGCCCCAGACAGAAACGCCGTGAACCTTCGCTGACGCAGCAATACTTTTTATGGGCTATTGACTAACTATTCCCAATTCGGAATTTGATGCAGTGAAATGGGGACGTAAGCCATGATTTGGATGTACACCGCAAACGGAAGGGAATTTCAAGCCGGTGACCTGACCTCGCTTACCGAGCTGAACGAATTCAAGGGCAAGGTTGATTGGATTTGGATTGATATCTTCAGCCCAGACAACAAGGAATCGGAACTTATAGCAGACTTGCTCGGAAACGAGAAAGCTCTCGTGGGCGACATCAAGGAAGGGGTATACAACATTTTGTACACGTATACAAGATATGAAAAGCGCCACGATTACACGTTGCTCTCTTTGCCCTTTGTTGATTTAGAAAAGGAACTTGGAATCCACCCTCTCTTCATATTTGTTAAGGAAAAAATGATCATAACATGGGGATGTGAACACTGTCTAAACCTAATCAAGACAGTGGTTAGAATGCTAAAATACCACGCAAGCGAGGGAATGAAAACAGACAAATACTTCATTTTCAGCAGGCTTCTCTGCGAAGTTGCAGTACTTAACTCGAAGGCTCTGATGTCCGTTAGAGAAAGGATCGACAAGGTTGCAGGAGAGACCCATGAAAAATCTGGGAAAAAAGCGCTGCACGCCGTTTTCGAAATGAAGAAACAAATCTCTTTCCTTCATAGGGTTCTATATCTTGAGAAAAGACTGCTATCAGACGTAAAAGAGGGAATTGTGCCCAACGCCAGGCTCGATGGAGAAGCAAAACTGGTTATAGAAGACGCAATAGACGACATAGGTCAAGACCTAGAGTTCATAGATTCCTATGATAGAAGTTTAGATGGCATTCTCAGCCTCCTGAACCTAGGGTCAATTCACAGAGTTGAAACATCCATAAACTTTCTCACAATCGTGCTGGTAATCTTGACGCTTATTTTAGTGATATTAGAGATTGTCTCACGTTCCCATTGAACATGCACTTCTACCGCTTGAATGTGTAGAGGCACAATTCTCACCACCTTGAGAAAAGTCGTTGGGTTTCTTGGGTTCGTCTGCGCACTAGTATACAAAAGAGATCATAGAGAAACGCATAATTGATCGATTGCGCTATCGCCTAAGATACAGAACCTCTTTTTTTATGTAAACAGAATGGTCTCAAATCGGTGACAAACATTTACGAGCCCGACGCAAATCGCCTTTGCCACAATATTTAACTTCAACATAGGGTTAAAGCCTTAACCAAGCATTCCCAGGAGGAGAGTAATGAGAATTGCCCTCATAGCAGGAAAGGACACCTCAACATGTTTTAAACTCGCTGGCCTTAAGGACGTTTACTCCGCGACAAACGCAGAAGAGGCTGAAAAGCAGTTCAACGACCTTCTAGTAATATCAGACTTGGCCATAGTTTTAGTTGCTGAAGGTTTCGTTGATAAGATCCGAAGCATTGACGCAAAGATTGGTGAGCGCAGGTATCCATTGGTTGTTCCGATCCCAGACTTGGCCGGACCTGTGGCACTGAAAACTGATTTCATAGTTGAACTTGTCAGGAGCAAGGCAGGGATAGAAATCAAACTGTGATATTTGTCCGCTTCAACGCATGGTGATGTGGCTTGTCCAAGAAAGGTACTATTTTTCGCGTAGCTGGTCCTTTCGTCATAGCAAAGGACATGATAGGCTCTCGAATGTACGAACTTGTCACTTTGGGCGAAGCAGGCGTGATCGGAGAAATAATTCGCCTTGAAGGAGAGAGGGCGGCCATACAAGCTTATGAGGAGACTGCCGGGCTCAAACCAGGTGAGAAGGTTCTAGGGACGGGCAGACCTCTGTCAGTGGAACTTGGACCGGGACTCATCGGACAGATATACGACGGAATTCAAAGGCCTCTTCCTACTCTGCGGGACCTTGTTGGATCAAACATTCGGAGAGGGGTAATTCCACCTGCGCTTGACCGCAATAAGAAGTGGCTCTTTCGACCTGCTGTGAAGACAAAGACTGAAGTCACGGGCGGCGACATCATCGGGACTGTTCAAGAGACCTCGCTTGTTGAGCATAGAATCCTGGTGCCTCCTTGGATCAAGAAAGGGATAATTGAACGGATAGTGTCTGAGGACAAGTATACTGTCACCGATGTCGTAGCGAAAGTAAAGACAGAAGAAGGAGTTGAAGACCTTAATCTCATGCACACTTGGCATGTTAGAGAGCCCAGACCCTACAAGTTTATGCTACCTCCGGATGTCCCGTTGATGACGGGCCAAAGAATAATTGACGCCTTCTTCCCCTTGGCCAAAGGCGGAACAGCGACCATTCCAGGTGGTTTCGGAACTGGAAAAACAGTCATGCTACAGACTCTTGCACAGTGGGCGAACGCTGATATAGTCATTCTTGTTGGCTGCGGAGAGCGTGGAAACGAGATGGCTGATGTTCTCGAAAGGTTCCCAAAATTAATGGACTATCGTTCCGGTCAACCATTAATGAGTCGGACAATCGTCGTAGCCAACACTTCAGATATGCCAATAGCAGCAAGAGAAGCAAGCATCTACACCGCTGCATCGATTGCCGAGTATTGCAGGGATATGGGATACGACGTTGCGCTGATGGCTGACTCAACCTCAAGATGGGCTGAAGCACTACGCGAGATCTCAGGACGACTGGAAGAAATGCCTGGCGAGGAGGGCTATCCTGCCTACCTCCCGTCGAGACTGGCTGAATTCTACGCAAGGGCTGGACACGCTCAGGTGTTGGGCAGTGGCGAAAGGTTTGGATCTGTCACAGCCATTGGAGCAGTTTCTCCTCCAGGTGGAGATTTCTCAGAACCAGTGACCGGTGGGACCTTGAGGATAACCAAAGTATTCTGGGCGCTAGACTTCACTTTAGCCCACCGCAGACACTACCCAGCTATCAACTGGTTCATGAGTTACTCAGAATATGTCGACACGCTTGAATCGTGGTACGAGGAAGTGGGACAAGACTGGGCAAAGCTCCGAAAGGAAGCCTTGTCCTTGCTGAAAGAAGAAGAAGAGTTAAGGGAGATAGCCTCACTTGTTGGAGCTGAAATCCTTGGTGACAAGCAACGATGTGTATTTGAGGCAGCCAAGATGTGTAAAGAGTATTTCCTACTGCAAAGTGCTCTTCATCCAATCGACATGAATTGCCCGATAAGCAAAACGTACCGCATGCTTCGCTTGATATTGAAATTCTATGAGAAAGCGAAGCAGGCAGTAGAGGGAGGCGTATCCTTAGTTCAAGTGCTGTCTCTTGATGTAAAAGAAGACCTAGCCAGAATGAAAATAATTAGGCCGGAGGAGTTCGACGAAGCAAGTGCGCGAATTGAAAGGAAATTGAGTGAGCAGTTTGATCAACTCTTCAAGGGAGCAACAGGAGGAATGACCATATGACTCTACTAAGTCAGACTGGTCGCAGATTCTTCACGGTTAAGGAGATCTCTGGTCCTTTGCTTTTTGTGGAGACCGTGAGTGGTGTTGGCTTCGGAGAACTTGTCGAAGTGTTCACTCCTAGCGGCGAGGAAAGAACCGGTCAAGTCGTTGACGTTAGCGAAACTATCACGATAATCCAAGTATTCGAGGGAACTTCGGACCTCGATTGCAAGAACACATCGGTCCGCTTCACAGGCGACACAATCAGACTTCCGGTTTCGACGGACATACTAGGACGCGTGTTCACAGGAGTAGGCAGACTTGCGGATGGCGGCCCAAACATAATTCCCGATGACTACTGGGACATTCATGGCACTCCCATCAACCCATTCTCGAGAGCACACCCGACTGAATTCATTCAAACAGGAATCTCGATCATTGATGGCATGAATCCCCTTGTACGAGGCCAAAAACTCCCGCTTTTCTCTGGAACAGGGTTGCCACACAAGCTCTTAGCATCTCAGATTGTCAGACAGGCAAAGGTGAGAGGAGAAGGAGAGCCCTTCACCATAGTTTTTGCCGCAATGGGCATAACCGCCGATGAGGCTCGATTTTTCAAAGAAGACTTCACAAGAATGGGCGTACTAAACCGCGTAGTAATGTTTGTCAATCTTGCCGAAGATCCTGCTATCGAAAGAATAATAACGCCTAGGATGGCGCTGACAGCGGCGGAGTACTTGGCGTTCGAACAGGATATGCATGTGCTTGCCATTCTAGTCGACATGACAAATTACTGTGAAGCTCTCCGCGAGATCTCTGCCGCCCGTATGGAAATTCCAGGAAGACGAGGTTATCCGGGATACATGTACACAGATCTGGCCAGCATTTATGAGAGAGCAGGCCGGATTCACGGAAAGAAGGGGACAGTCACACAAATGCCGATTCTCACCATGCCGGATGATGACATCACACATCCTATTCCAGACTTAACAGGCTACATTACCGAAGGCCAGATTATTCTTGACAGGAGCATGTATAAGAGAGGTTTGTACCCGCCCATAGATCCGCTGCCGTCTCTTTCCAGACTTATGGATAAAGGAATCGGCTCGGGCAAGACGAGAGAAGACCATAAGCAACTATCAGACCAGCTGTATTATGCATATTCGGAAGGAAAGCTTCTTCGAGAAACCTCATTGGTTTCCGGCGAAGCCGCTCTGACTAGTGTTGACAAGCTTTACCTTCAATTCATAGACCGCTACGAAGGGGAGTTCATAAGTCAAAACCCAAATCAAGATCGAGACATAGAGAAAACATTAGATTTGGGCTGGGAACTTTTGTCAGTTCTTCCAGAATCCGAATTCACTAGAATAGATCCTGACATAATAAAGAAGTACCACCCCCAATACAGGCAGAGGAGTGCTGGCAACACCCTTGTCGGTTGACCTAGCAGTCATACACCCAACGCGACTAGAACTTCTGAGACTGAGACGGCGGAGAACCTTAGCCCAAGGAATTGTTGACATTTTGAAAAAAGACTACGAGGCACTGGTCTTGGCCCTTTTTGAGCTCGTACGCAGGATACCAATCTTGCGAAACCAAGTTCGTGAAGCTCTTAATGAAGCTTACAATTCCTTCATTGCAGCTCAGATGATAGTAGGTCCGACAAAAACTGAAGAAGTCTCTTTAACCTGTGACCCTGTTGATTTTGATGTTAGACTAGGCAGTAGGAAGGGTGTTCTTGGACTCGTACTTCCAATGTTAGAATTCGCTGAAAATGCCACCACTGACGCCAATCCTCGCTTCAGTCTATTGGATACTCCAGCTAAACTGGACGAGTCCAACAAGGGAATAGTGACTGCCTTGGGTTGTATCATCAAGCTTGCAGAAGCGCAAGCAACCATGAAAGAAATTCTTGAGGTCATGTCAGTCAAAAGGCGGCAAATAAACAGAATAGAGTACAAAGTCATACCTCAACTCGAAGCCTCAATACGATACGTCGAACTGATTCTCGAAGAAACAGAACGACAGGACGCCATCAGAGTAAGAATACTTCAGAGAAAACGAAAAGAGCGTGCCCTAAGAACCGTGCTGGTGTCCCTATAAGCGAATGTGAAGGAGAGAAACTGCGAAGCCACGGTCTGATGGTTAGGATCAATCCAGCAATATGCGGAGCCTTCAAACATGAGTGCATGGAAGTATAAGCTGCTAACTCCCAAAGTCATTGCTTCAAAGCTGAGACTCATTAGCAAGAAAGACCTTACTGATCTTTGTGGCAAAAACCTTGAAGCAGTTTCATTAGAGCTTTCGAAAACACCCTACAAACAGGACATTGCAGGCATACCTACAGCTCGACTTGATTCTCTGTCTCTTGAAAGAGCATTCTTCAGGAACTTCGAGAGAACTTGCATGGAGATCACTGATTGTGCACCAAGAGGTGTCAAGCGTCTGCTTTCCGCAGTGCAATCAAAGTTTGAGGCAAACGTTGTAAAGACAATGTTGCGAGCTAGAGCAGCCAACATAAGTATCGATGAAGCCATGAGTTACGTCATACCGGCTGGAAGATTAGATGAAGCTAGCTGTAGAGGCAAATTGGGGAATTCCAAGAACATTGTGGACCTGATTGAAACCTTCTCGGATCTGGGGTATGGCGAAGTGCTCAAGAATTCTCTGACCGAATACGAAACCACGGGTGCGCTGCAGACGCTTGAAGCTGTGGTGGATAAGTACGTCTACAGCAGGATTTGGGAAGCAGTTGGAAAGCTCATGGGCTTGGATAGAAGAATTTCAAGAACCGTTCTAGGGATAGAGATTGACTCCGTAAACGTCAAAGTTGTCTTGCGGGGCAAAGCCTTGAATTTTCATGAGGACCAGATCAAACGGCTTCTTGTATCTTCATCAGATGTTTTCGAAGCGAAAGACTGGGAAAACGCAATGAGATCGAGGGATGTGAAGTCTGCCATTGAGTCCTTGCTTTCTGCTGCTAGGTCTTCACTGGCAAGAGATCATCAATACGTGTTGAATGATGTCTTGAAAGAGTATGAACGCTCCAAGTCGCTTTCGCGTTTGGAAACTGTTCTGGATCTAGGATTGCTCAAAACTAGTCTACGAATGGTTAGAAGGTATACATACTTCTTTAATGTGGGATCTGCCTTGGCTTTTTGGAATCTGAAATGGTTTGAGATTAGGAACCTAAGAGCCATCATAAGAGGAGTCGAGGCCAATCTTTCTTCGGCTGAAATAAGAAAACTCCTAATACTTCCGTACTAGAAACATGCGACGCTTTCTTCTGAACGATAATCTAGCAGATCTTGCTTTCGCAATCACTTGCTCATGGCGATTTTGAACCCATTCTTTCAGCATCAGATCTTTCTCAACACAGTCCAGTGATCTCAAATCAAGGATTGATGGAGGAATCGTTCTTTGCACAGTTCTGTGCCATCGTTTCCCGAGTCTCCTGCGAAGTCTCTCTAAGGTTCTGTATCTCTTCAGAATCTGCGAGAAGACCCGCTCCCTTAAGGTCTCAAAGCCAAAACTCAGGCGATAGGCCCAATCTTCCCTGTTCTCACCATGCAGCCGCTTTAGAATGCCGTTCCTTCTCTGCTTCGATCTGATCTCATTGATTTCTCTCCTTGTCTTACTCTTAGAGACCCTATCCTTTGTCAACTTCACCTTTTCCTCTAGCATCTGCATTTCAAGCTTCAGTCTTATTGACTCAGCGATGTATGGATAGTGCCTTGCAAGATGCTGGTAGTCTTGGGTTTCGGTAATTGGTTCTTCCAATCTGACCCTCAGAAGTTTCTTGTAATGTGGATAGCAGTCTATCTTCGTCTTCATGTTTCGGTCCATTCGCGATACTCATATTTGCCCGATAAGCATGAAAGCTATCAGCAAACCGTAAATTGCCAGCGCTTCTGAAAGGACGACGCCTATGACGTTGGATGAAAAAGTCTCAGGTTTCTCTGCTGTGGCGCCAATCAGTGATGTTCCGCAATAACTGATTCCTGCCCCTGCCGAGGCCGTTGTAACAGCTATGATTGCTCCTGAGATGAGCGCCTTGTCTGCAGCCTCCGCGGTTGTGATGTTAGACAGCTTTGACAAAAGCATAAAGGCTATGAGCAGCCCGTAGATTGCTAACGCCTCGCCTAACACGACAGTTATTATTAATCTGCTCAACAACTCAGGCTTCTCCGTCCCTATCCCTGCCATTGCAGTGCCACAAATTATGATCGCGATCGCGGCTGAAATAACCGGTACACCAATAGCTAACGCAACACCAATCAGACTTGTGAGACCTGGATCCATACGGATTCGTCCCTTTAGCTACTTAGTCAGCTGGAATGGTTTAAAAGCTATTCCTTCCCCTGAATGAAACTTCGAAAACCATTCAACCCAGTGCAGACGAAGCGTGTGTACAAAAACCACCAACCCTTCGATTATCAGCACAAGCATTGTACCTACCGCTATTATGGGGATGCTTCCCAGAGGGAAATTGCCGTGCTCTACGCCTCCTAGAACCAGGAAGAGATAGTTCATTGCGCTGTGAATGAGGCCTAGCGCCATTAGTCGACCATAAGACATTGTGTGGCTGAGGGTTTCGGCGAAGACTTCCACGCTGAAACCTACGCCTTCTGTAAAACCTTCCGCGAGTCCCGTGAACACCAAAATCAACGTTAACGGTAACATAATGAGCGCCATCATCATGGATATACCTACTGAAAACCATTTGGAGATGTTTGATATGCCTCCGTAGGATGCCCACATTGCAAGGCCGCCGAAAAGTAGCCACAACCAGAAAATCGGCACAGGAGCAAGCCTGTAATGTCTATGTCTTATTTCATTAACAAACCTTAGAATCAGCCCTAAAGCCAAATGAAGTGCACCTACAAGTATGGCGAATCTGAGCATTTCCATAGGTTCTTGCGTAGGTTCAAATCCCCCAATGCGGAAAGGCCCAATCTGGCCTAGTGAAATCGGATGAATCAATCCAGAGGGCCCGAAGAACTCGCCGAAAACAAATCCGAAAAACGTTGCAGAGATTCCTAGCAATATGAACATTTCACTACCTATGAAAAGATACTTTATGATGTCTCCGACCTTGTCCATTCTTACCTTCCTCTTTGCGAGAGTCAACAGAATCCCTATTGCCACGAAAAGTAAACCTTGTCCTACATCAGCAAACATTATTCCAAAGAGTATCGGAAAGGTGAAAGCTAGGATTATAACAGGGTTAATGTCTCCGCTGGACGGATATCCAAAAGCATAGACTAGCCTCTCAAAAGCAGCGAGAAAACTGGGCACTGGCTTGAGGAGTATTGGCGCTTTCTCACCTTCAGCCGGCAGCTGGTCTGTGACTACGCATTGGCCAAGCGCTGACTTGTTTATGAGATCTACAGCTTGTTTCACATGTTCGTCAGGCACCCACGCTTCAAAATACACGGTTCTGGCTGTTCTAGCTAGCTTCTCTTCAGCTTGCATGATCTGTTTCTCCCCTTCACTCAACTCATGGGATGCCACAACTTCAGGTTCTTCACTCTTTTCCTCCTTTTCCCGAGTCATTGAAAAGACGTACGGGGCTAGGACCTCAGGCCATCTTTCCGTTTTCTCCCGAAGGTCGATGATTTGAGCTATGGCAGCTTCGCCCAGAGACGTGAGCACAGCGTGAATGCGATCCTCAAAGACTATGACGTTGATCTTTCGCATAGTTACCAGCGCGTATGAACTGAGGGTTAATCTATTCCCTATTGGAAAAATAAAGCTTGTTACCATTGCTGCGTTGGCGCGTGTGATTAGGGGAAGATTCTTAATACTCTTCATGTAGATATAGCAGATTGACATCGGTATGTTTCAAATTTTGAAGTCCATTGCGAAGGCGGAGAGCGAAGCGAAGAAAATAGTGGAAAAAGCTAGGGCTCAGGCTGAAGAGATGCTCCTAAAGTCAAAAGAGCAGTCTGAGAAAGTCTATGAAGAGACGTACTGGAGAACTATTTCCGAGGGAAAAGAAAGATTCAAAGAAGAAGAAAGAAGGACGCTTGAGGCGGCAAACCTTGATGCACAGAACATTCTGCGCAAGGCCGAGGAACAGTTAAAGGAAATTCAGGCCAAAGCAAAACAGAACCTGCCCGAAGCAGTTGAACAGGCATTGCGGGAGAGTTTGCAGTGAAGAGTGAATCCGCGGAAACTGATGTTCAGAGAATTGTTGATCGCATATTGAACGACGCACAGAGAGAGGCGACAGCTCTTGTGGAGCAGGCACAAAAATCCGCTGAGACTGTACTAGCAAACGAGAGCGAAAGGGCCAGGCAGAAGGCCTTGAATGAAATCCGGTCCGAAAGCGAGACGAACGATGACAGAATCAGAGCCATCAGAGAAACCGTTTTTGCTGAAGCAAGAAGAAAAGCAAACTGGATGGTTCTGTCCGAGAAGGAACTCGCTGTCAACCGCGTCTTGAATGAAGTAAAAGAGAACTTGGGCTCACTAACCCACTCGAAGAAGTATATCCGGACCCTTGAAGGGCTCATTGTAGATGGGGGAGTTGCCTTGGGTGGAGGTCAACTTGAAGTCGCGCTGAATGAAAGCGACTCAAGATTGTCATTGGATCTTGGCAGCATAGCGGAGATTGTCACGGAGAAGGCCGCAACAGGTTCAGAAGTTCGACTCTCAAACGAGCAAGTCAAGACTAGTGGTGGCGCGATAATCAGAAAAGCTGATGACAGAATTCTCGTGGACAACACATTCGAAGCAATACTGAAACGAAGCGAGCCGCGCTTGATTTTGAAAATCGCAAAAGTCTTGTTCGGTTAGAATCACAACACGTCTAATCTCTGATCAAACTTGCATCTTTGGCTGCAAGATCAAGGTTTAGGGTCAATATGTCCTCAAATCCCTTGGGAATGGTTTTCTTGAGTTTTTCTTCGTCGATGATTTTTACGTAGTGGTTGCATTTCGTGCAGAAGTCAATTTGAAACTCGGGTTGGTCCTCTGACGCCATGAATTTCAGAGTATATGGATCCTTGTTTCCGCAATGAACACAGACAAACCGATCAGAGAGATATTCAGTCCCGCAAAATGCGCAGAGCAGGTGGCGCCTGCGGTCTCTGACTCTTGCCACAATAGGTGTTCTACCACACAC
>DATEYW010000085.1:0-8225 GCA_035256045.1 Bathyarchaeia archaeon
GTCATCGTCGTTTCACAAATGAAATGAAGCGAAAACCATAGGGCAATCATGAAAAAGTTTATTAGAAAGCTGTATAGTTTACGTTTCTAGCTCTTTAATATTGGCGACCATTTTTCAAGTTGGAATGACCCAACACTCGGAGGAAATTAGAAATTTGGAGAAACCCGCACCAGAAAGTAACGTTAACGCAAGTTCAACTTTAAAGCTGCGGGAGATGGTTGAAATTGACTGAAATATCAAAAGAAGATACACGTGTAATGCTGAACGCCTTCTTCAAGGACAAGCCACTCGTACGTCAACACCTAGATTCTTTTAACGAGTTTATCGATCGTGGACTGCAAGAAGTGATAGATGAAGTTGGCGAAATTCCCATAGAGGTTCCTGAAAGTCCTTACAAAGTCAAACTAGGTCAGATTTGGATCATTGACCCGCAGACGAGAATAACAGGGCCCTATGCCACTGAAGTGGACGGAACCAAACATGAAATCTATCCTTTGGAGGCCAGACTCCGCAACCTGACTTATGCAGCGCCTGTCGCCCTTGAAATGACTCCTGTTGTCGATGGAAGGGAACAGGATACTGAGCTTGTTTATGTCGGAAATATTCCTGTTATGTTGAAGTCAAAGCTCTGCTTCCTGTCGCAACTATCAAGAGAGGAACTGATAGCGGTAGGAGAAGACCCTGATGACCCTGGCGGCTACTTCGTTGTGAACGGTTCAGAACGTGTGATTGTCGCGATGGAGGATTTGGCGCCGAACCGTATTATCGTAGACATTGATGAAAAGGGTGCAACCCCTGTATTCATGTCAAAAATATTTTCAACGACAGTTGGCTTTAGGGCCAGAATTGAACTCAAAATCAAATCCGATGGAGCGCTATATGTTTCCATGCCGGGCGTTCCTTCCGAAGTTCCGTTCGTCGTGTTGATGCGCGCATTGGGTTTGGAGTCGGACAAGGAGATCGCAGAAGCAATATCTTTGGACAAGAGTATTCAGGCTGTTCTGGATCCGTCTTATGAAAAAGCTGTGGGAGTGGACACAGCAAAGGACGCAATTTTGTTCATCGGCAATCGAGTTGCCCATGGACAAGTTGAAGAATATCGACTGCAGAAAGCCGTGACTGCCATAGACAAGAACTTTCTCCCTCACATAGGAAGAACCGAGCAGAAACGAAAGGACAAGGCCCTATTCTTGGGTGAAATGGCTTGCAGGGCGATTGAGCTGCAACTTGGAAGAAGAACGCCTGATGACAAAGACCATTTCAAAAACAAAAGACTGAGACTGGCAGGTCCTCTTCTCGCCGATTTGTTTAGAGTTGCATTTAGAAACCTCACACGCGACATAAAATATCAGCTTGAACGCATAGGCGTCAAAGGTCCAATAATAACCGTCTCAGCCGCCGTGCGTCCAGGCATTATTGCTGAGAGATTCCAGCATGCATTGGCGACAGGCAACTGGGGAAGGGGAAGGGTTGGAATCACCCAGCTTCTTGACAGGACAAACCACATTTCGACACTGAGTCACCTGAGGCGATTGCAGTCGCCGTTGAGCAGGAGTCAACCCAACTTTGAAGCTAGAGACTTACATGCAACCCATTGGGGTCGTTTGTGTCCTAACGAAACACCCGAAGGCTCCAACTGCGGTCTCGTAAAGAATCTTGCGTTATCCGCCTGCATTTCTGTAGGCGCCAACCCTGACAAGATCAAACAGCTATTGTTTGGCAACGATGTAACCCCTGTTCTTGAGGCCAACGATGACTTCAAACTCAATGGTGCCAAGGTTTTTGTTGACGGGAACATTGTGGGCTACTGCAAGAATGCTGAACCGTTAACTAGAGAGTTTCGGGCGAAGAGACGGAGAGGAGAAATATCGACCGAAGTCAACATCGCGTATT
The DNA here is from genome assembly GCA_035256045.1 of Bathyarchaeia archaeon. Classification (GTDB taxonomy): domain Archaea; phylum Thermoproteota; class Bathyarchaeia; order Bathyarchaeales; family Bathycorpusculaceae; genus DASPPK01. The sequence continues at coordinate 1,894 of DATEYW010000085.1, forward strand.
TCTCGAAATCACAAGGCGAAAGGGAAGAAATCTACGTCAATTGTGACGAGGGCAGAGTTAGAAGACCCCTAATAATAGTCGATGACGCAGTTCCAAGACTTCAGCCTGAACACGTCGAAAAGATCGCCGTAGGAGAATGGGCTTGGGAAGACCTGGTGAAAAACGGCACGGTCGAATATTTGGACGCTGAAGAAGAGGAAAATGCTTACGTGTCCCTAAGCTTTGAAGGCTTGACAAAAGATCACACACACCTAGAAATCGCTACGTACACGATCCTCGGTATCTGCGCGTCAACAATCCCTTATGCGGAACATAACCAGTCACCGCGCAACTCCTATCAAGCGGCAATGGCCAAACAGGCGTTGGGAGTGTATTCGACCAACTTCCAACAACGAGTGGATTCAAGATCACACATTCTGCACTATCCTCAGGTTCCGCTTGCTGAGACCGCTATGATGGACACGATGGGGTACAAGCTTCGTCCGTCAGGACAGAACTATGTCGTGGCCGTGCTCTCCTTTGAAGGATACAACATGGAAGACGCTTTGGTCTTCAACAAAGCCTCAATCGAAAGGGGATTAGGGCGCTCAACTTTCTTCCGGATTTATGAAGCTGAATGCAGACAATACCTCGGAGGATTGAAGGACAAATTCACGCTTCCTGAAGCAGGAACTCGTGGATACAGAGGCGAACAGTACTATCGGTTGCTTGAACCTGACGGCATAATCGGGTTAGAATCAAGCGTTACAGGCGGAGACGTGCTTATCGGGCGAATAAGTCCACCACGATTCTTAGAGGAGTACAAGGAATTCGAAGTCAAAGGTCCCTCAATGCGTGACACTTCCGTGGATATGCGTCCCTCAGAAACCGGCACCGTTGATGCAATTTTTGTTACTCAATCAAGTGAAGGCAGCAAGCTGGTCAAAGTCAGAGTACGCGATCAGCGCATTCCTGAACTGGGCGACAAGTTTGCTTCGCGACATGGACAGAAAGGCGTCATCGGCCTTATTGTTCCTCAGGAAGACATGCCGTTCACAGAAGATGGCATAGTTCCCGACTTGATAATTAACCCACACGCCATTCCGTCAAGAATGACGGTAGGACAGTTCATAGAGTCACTAGCCGGGAAAGTTGCATCCGCTCGCGGAAGACCTGTTGATGGAACGCCTTTCTCAAACGAAGGACCGAGCGAGCTCAGAGCAGAATTGATAAAGTTGGGCTTCAGCAGCACAGGCGCAGAAGTCTTCTACAGCGGTGTTACGGGTCAAAAATTCGTAGCGGATGTCTACGTCGGCGTCGTTCACTATCAAAAACTGCATCACATGGTTGCAGACAAGATTCATGCAAGGGCTCGAGGCCAGGTTCAGATGTTGACAAGACAGCCTACTGAAGGAAGAGCCAGAGGAGGCGGTCTAAGGTTTGGAGAAATGGAGCGTGACTGCCTAATAGGTCACGGCGCTGCGATGCTGCTGAGGGACAGACTTCTTGAAGAGTCTGACAAGTACACCCTTTACATTTGCGAAACATGTGGGCACATCGCCTACTACGACATGAAACAGAGAAAATACGTGTGCAAACTCTGCGACGACAAATCAAAGATATCGCCTGTCATCGTCTCTTACGCGTTCAAGCTGCTGCTGCAGGAACTGATGAGCCTGTGTATCTCACCCAAACTGGCACTTAAGGAGAAGGCGTAAAATGTCTCAAGAAGAGATTGTTCGCAAGGTTGTTGACGAAATAAATTTCGGCATGTTTTCACCCCAAGACGTTCGGAAACTGTCAGTTGTAGAGGTTCAGACTCCAGACACTTACGATGAAGACGGCGCTCCAATTTCCGCGGGACTTATGGACGGCAGATTGGGAACGCTTGAGCCTCGACAAAGATGCAAGACGTGTGGAAACACGGCGATCCGTTGCCCCGGGCACTTTGGTCACATCGAACTTGCAGTTCCAATAATACATATCGAGTTCACCAAAATCATTTATGATCTTTTGAGAGCAGCCTGCCGCAACTGTGGACGCATTCTGCTTGCAGACGACATTATAGAAAAAGCTAGGACCAGAGTTCAGAAAACAAAACAGTTGCTGGGACTGGTTCCGGACGAAGTCTATAAGGCAATCATGCAAGAGACTAAGAGAAAACAGTGTCCACACTGCGCAGCTGGCCAATACAAAATCACCTTTGAAAAACCCACAAAGTTCAGCGAGCAAATTCCAGAAAGCGGGTCAGAACCTCTTACGCCTTCGATGGTTCGGGAAAGAATGGAACGTATCACCGACGACGATCTTGAACTGCTAGGATTCAACCCCAAGACCGCACGACCTGAATGGATGGTTCTGCAGGTGCTTCCCGTTCCTCCGGTCTACGTTCGTCCGTCAATCACCTTGGAGTCAGGCATCCGTTCTGAAGACGACTTGACCCACAAACTTGTTGACATTATCAGAATAAATCAGAGATTGAAGGAGAACATGGATGCTGGAGCGCCCACCTTGATCATTCAAGACCTTTCGGAGCTGCTTCAGTACCACGTTACTACTTACTTTAACAATGAGGCTTCAGGGATTCCTCCAGCTCGGCACCGTTCGGGTAGAGCTTTGAAAACACTATCACAGAGACTCAAGGGGAAAGAAGGGAGATTCAGAAGCAACCTGTCTGGAAAGAGAGTTGATTTTTCGGCACGAACCGTCGTTTCACCAGACCCGAACCTTGACATTAACGAAGTTGGCGTCCCGCTTGAAATTGCTATGCGTCTTTCAGTTCCAGAGAAAGTGACAGAGTGGAACATCGAAGAGATGCGGGATCTTGTTCGAAACGGTCCTGAAAAGTATCCTGGAGTCTTGTATATCATCAGACCCGACGGCAAACGCATAAGGCTCGAATTCGTCGTGGACAAAGACAAGATAGCAGACGCCATCGAGTTGGGGTTTGTCGTCGAAAGACACCTCAAAAACGGAGACATAGCGATCTTCAACCGCCAACCTTCACTTCACCGCATGTCCATCATGGCTCACTACGTGCGCGTCTTGCCCTACAAAACGTTCAGGCTTCACTTATGTGTCTGCCCACCTTACAACGCAGACTTTGACGGCGACGAAATGAACTTGCACGTTCCCCAGAGCGAAGAAGCAAGGACGGAAGCACTGCTGCTCATGCAGGTCCAAGACCAGATACTTTCTCCACGCTTCGGAGGTCCGATAATCGGAGCCATTCGTGATTTCATAACCTCTGCCTACTTGTTCACGAGGTCATCTAACTATCTTACAAGAAACGAAGTCAACAGACTACTGTTGGGCGCAAAATACGAGGGTGAGATGCCTGAACCAAAAATCAAGCAGCCTCAACCGATGTGGTCCGGAAAACAAATCTTCAGCCTGTTTCTACCCAAAGACATGAACTACGTTCTAAAAGCAAATATCTGTCAAGGATGCGTCAAATGCAAAGAAGAAGAGTGCGAATACGACGCCTACGTCGTCGTGAGAAACGGTCAGCTTGTGAGTGGAGTGATAGACAGACGATCTATAGGGGCCGAACAGTCTGAAAGCCTTCTGCACAGGATCATTAAGGATTATGGAACTCAAGCTGGGCGAGAGTTTCTCAACAAGATTACGAGAATGTTGAAGCACTACATTTCCATGCGCGGCTTCACATACGCCTACAACGAGTTGGTCCTATCACCAAAAGCTGTGGATCGGATAAAAAAGACCATGGAAAGAATCGAAAGCAAGATAGAAGACCTCATTGCAAGCTACCGAAAAGGTACGTTGCCTAGGCTTCCTGGGCAGACGTTGGAAGACTCGTTTGAAATATACGTCATGAACGAGCTTGCCAAGGCGCGAGACGAATCAGGCAAGATAGCTGATGAAGATTTCACTTTGGAAAACTCCGGTATAATCATGACTAGAACGGGAGCGCGAGGCTCAAGCCTCAACATCGGACAAATCAGCGCTTGCGTTGGACAGCAATCGGTCCGTGGAAAGAGGATCCTCCGAGGATACGTGGATCGCGCTCTGCCGCATTTCCAAGCTGGAGACCAACGTCCGAAAGCACGAGGCTTCGTCTATTCTTCGTATCAGACGGGACTTGATGTGATCGAGTTCTTCTTCCACGCAATGGGAGGCAGAGAAGGACTGGTTGACACAGCCGTCAGAACACAGCAGAGCGGTTACATGCAGAGACGGTTGATCAACGCGCTCGAGCACATACGCTTGGAGTATGACAGTACCGTGCGCAACTCAGCTGGAGACATAATCCAGTTCCAGTATGGAGAGGACGGGGTTGATCCGGCCAAGAGTGATCATGGAAAAGCTGTGAATGTGAGTCGTCTCGTCGATCAGATCAGAATAGCAAGGGACAGAGGCAAGGCTGCAACACACGATTTTATCAAAGAAAAGTTGGATGAAGCGGAAAGTCAGCTCACCCCAATTTTGGTGGATCAGCTCAAACAAAACCTAGCCAGAGTTGAATTGACGCGACCGGGGGTTGAGCAAGCAGTGACCATGACTGTTGACCGTTACAGACGCGCACTCATGGAGCCGGGCGAAGCCGTCGGCATTGTTGCTGCGCAGTCTATTGGCGAACCTGGCACGCAGATGACTTTGAGAACGTTCCACTATGCAGGCGTTAGGGAGCAGAACGTGACTTTGGGTCTGCCTAGGTTGATTGAAATCGTCGATGCAAGAAGAATTCCGTCGACACCGATCATGAAGATATACTTGACAGAAGAATTCAGAAAGAGCAGAGAAGCCGCGGTCAAAGTTGCCCGCGAAGTTGTCTACACAACAATGGAGAACTTGGCTGAGGCAATCTACCTTGATCCCATGCATGACGAGATAATAATAGAACTTAGCAAGACGATGATGGATGACCGTGAAGTCACCTTGGACTATCTGAAAGAGAAGCTGGAACTGCCGAACGCGACTGTGAAATCAAGAGGCAGTAGCATTCGAATTCAACCAAAGAAAGTCGAGACTATCAGAAAGCTGCTTGGAAAAGTCTCCGTTTTCCATGTCAAAGGGGTTCCAGGCATAAAGCGTGTCCTAGTCACGGAGGAACATGGCGAATGGGTGATTAACACAGACGGTTCAAACTTGTCGCGGGTTCTCGAGATTCCTGGTGTTGACAGTTCAAGAACAACGACCAATAACGTTCACGAAATAGCTAAGACGCTTGGCATAGAAGCGGCGAGAAACGCTCTTGTCAATGAAGCCAAAGGCGTGCTGGAAGAGCAGGGACTAGACGTTGATGCGCGCCACGTCATGCTCGTCGCGGACATGATGACTTCCACTGGCGAGGTTCAACAGATAGGCAGACACGGAATCAGCGGGAAGAAATCAAGCGTTCTGGCGCGAGCCGCGTTTGAGATAACCGTTCCAAACATTGTTGAAGCAGCCGTCAAAGGAGAAAGTGATCCTTTGGCAGGAGTGACCGAAAACGTAATAGTGGGGCAGTCCATACCAATTGGCACAGGATTAGTAGAACTATACATGTCGACGTTTGAAAAGAAAGCCGAAAAGAAGAGTGAGAAACAGTGATAGATGTAGATAAAGCAATTACGGCAGCTGTGAAAACAGGGAAAGTGTCGTTTGGAGCATGCTCAGCCGTTCAAAGCGCGCAGACAGGAAAAGCAAAGCTGATAATCATAGCAGCTAACGCCCCAAAAGAAGTGCGCGAAGACATTGAGTACTATGGCAAGCTCTCGAAAGTACCGTTGATTGTGTACAAAGGTTCATCGCTGGATTTGGCTGCTGTATGCGGCAAACCTTTCACAGTGTCAGCGTTAAGTATAAGAGAGCCAGGCGACTCAGAAGTCCTCAAACTGACAGTAACTGCTGAGCTTGAGGAATCCGACGGAGGAAATGAATGACCACCGGCATAAAATTCACGAGCAACGAGATGCGTTATATCGCCTTGTTTGAAAGCATAACGAGTGCCAGTGTCAAAGACTGCATAATTGACGAAGAGCAGAGCCGTGTTCTTTACGTTGTTAATGAGGGGCAAGTGGGTGTTGCCATCGGAAGAGGTGGAAGAAACATTCACACTCTGGAAAGAATGACGGGGAAAAAGCATGAAATAATTGAGTACGCCGAGGAGCCTGCAGCATTCATCAAGAATGCTTTGAAACCCGCCACAGTGAAAGAGGTGCGAATAACTGAAAGGCCCGACGGAAAATCGATAGCAGTTGTTGCGGTGAACCCGAAGGACAAAGGTGTTGCGATAGGAAAGAACGGCAGAAATGCTGAGAGACTTCGGTTTTTGGCAAAGAGATATTTTGACATTCAGAACGTCAGCATAACCTAGCATTGAAAAAGGCTTACAAAATGAAACTGCTCAC
>DATEYW010000086.1:0-15329 GCA_035256045.1 Bathyarchaeia archaeon
AAACATCGTTCAAGAAGCCTCTCGCTGTTCTTTGTAAGCACGACAACGTCTATCCGGCCCGTTTTCATCCAGCGCACACCACACCATCTTTAGTAGCCACGTTCTTAAGCACCGTTTGACTCCTCATCGCAAGCGGTCTTCTAGATCCGACCCAGCCCCCGTGAGGCGAGACTGATATGTTCTCAGTTCCAAGGTCTGAGGAGTTTACCTTTATATAGGATTTCCCCATATCTCGCTTCTAGTAACACAGCAACTTGTCAAATAGGAAATAATCAGCGGGGCGCAACAACATTTGGTAATGTCTCTCAAGAAGGCCCGAAGCATCGCGATTCGCTCACTAACCCCAAATAAACCTCATCATGCTCAATGGATGCTTACCAGAAAATGCAACTTTCGCTGCAAGGGGTGTAACGTGTGGCGACAGCAAGACGAGAACGAAATGTCAACAGAAGAAGTGAAGAAGGGCCTGAACATCCTTCGAGAATTGGGCGTGGTAGACCTGGTTCTGTCAGGCGGCAACCCCCTCTTGAGAGACGACATAGATGAAATCTTGCAGTACGCATCCAACTTCTTTATCACAACCATCTATGATAACGGAAGCATGGCTGTCAAAAAAATAGACGCCTTGCGTCATGCCGATCTCGTTGCAATTTCGATTGACAGTCTAGATCCTAAGAAGAACGATTATATCAGAGGTGTAAAAGGAGCGTGGCGAACAGCAATGCAGGCTGTTGAAGAACTACACAACGAAGGCATCTCCGTCGGAGTGACACCCACAATATCGCAGTTCAATCTCTACGAGATCCCTGATTTCACAAAATACTTCGCAGACAAAGACATTCCAGTCTGGTTCAGTCTCTACTCCTACGATTCAACATCCGAGCAAGATAACCTCTTCAAGATCGGCAAGAAAGACGATCGGTTCACGATCGTCGACAAAGATGGAATGGTCAAACTCTGCGATTCTCTGATAGAAATGAAGAAGAAATACAGCAACATACTGATGACGAAGAAATTGCTGAAGGCCATCAAGAAGCTCTACTTGACTGGAGAAAGACCATGGGAGTGTCGAGCCTTCAACAACTTTTTCATGATCGATCACGTGGGCAGAGTGGCAGGCTGCCACCTTCACGACCCGACGACCACAGTGTTTGACCTTCCTGCAATCTGGGACACACCTGAACTGAAAGCGTTGCAGGAGGAGTATAGTAAATGCAAACGCTGCACTTACATGTGTTATATTTTCTACTCAGTGCACGGAAGCGTTCTTTCTAACATTCAAGTAGCGCAGGAACAATGGAAAAACGCTAAACTGATCTTGAGGAAGAAACCAATTGCGCAACTGCGCTGGGAACAGCGAGTAGTTGAACACTAAGCTTTTTGCATCTTGTCGGCAGATGCTTCGATGTCGAGAAGACGGTCAAACTGTCTCCAGACGAGGGCCAAATCTTTCGAGATTTGTTTTGTTTCGGTGTTTTCGAGCTGAAATAGTTCGCGATCTGCCATGTCGTCGATCGCTTGTCTTCTAGGGTTCGGTTTGTTTAAATATTTTGCGGACGACTTAAGTCTTAATGCGCGAGAAAAGCAGCCTAGCCCACCCAAATCCAAAAATCTCGACGTTTCGTCAAGCTTTCTGTGTGGATTGTATGAGCGGGCGCGCCTAATGTTGCGGTTGAGAATGTTCGTCAGAGACAGTCAAGGAGAAGATAGAACCTTGACGTCGTGTGCGATGATAACTGTGCGCCACACAAAGTCTTTGTACCAATCTAACGCAGTAGCCTACACCCTCATGCCGAACACTTTCAGAAAATTCAGCAAACAACAGTTGAGGTGGGGCAGAGGCTCGTTTCGAGGAATGCTTTTTGCGTTCATCTTCTTCTGAAAAAGACGGTTTCAACAAGCACTTATGTTCTACCTGCTCGTCTTCGTCAACTATCTGTCACCCTTGATAATGTTCGTCAACGTAGTCGTGTTTCCGTTGCTCGGACAATACGAACTGGGAGCGATTTATTTTGGCGGTCTCTTCTTGATCCACTTCATCCACGCGATTAATTCTAGCTGGTTGGTGAGGAACATCTCTCGAACGGACGTAGCTTACCGCATCTCGTTTGTTGTCCTCTCACTGTTGATAAGCACGATCTATATCTATGGTTGGGCAACAGCCTGGAAAAGAAAAAATGGATGACTCGATAGCACAAACACGGAAAAAGTTCCAAGGCACAGCTATTTCAGGACCGTATTCTCGATTAGCATACACAAAACTTGAAAAACTTCGTCAGCGTTCAATGTCTCAGTGTCTAGAATGAGGTCGAACGGCGAGAAATCTTCCCCCAAACTGAATTTGTAAAGTTTCTTATAGATGCCCCGCGTCTGATTTTCTTTTTGTTTCAACGCCTGCAACGCCTCGTCAAAGTCGATCCTGTCTCTTCCAGCAATCCGTTCAGCCCTCTTTTCTATTGAAGCTTCCAGCCAGATCTTGAAGCCTTTCTTCAGAAGCCACGGCATCGTCCAACTGTCAAATACCACGTTTCCTTCTTCAGCCATTTCCAACTGTTTCTGGTCGATGGCTTTGTCGAACCGCGGGTCTTTCCCTCTTTGCTCAAGGAATCGAAGCCCTTCCTTGCTTTCCCACCAGCCGCGTTCGCTGGCAGAGAAGCCCTGTTCTAGAGCCAGCGCCATTAGAGCGTCTCCGCCGGAATAGTAACGCAGGCGATATTGTTCTGCGATTCTTTTTGCAAGAGTGCTCTTGCCGCTTCCGGCCATGCCACACACGCAAATAACAACCGAGGGTCGCTTCCTCGTCTGCTTTTTCTTTGCCGTGGGCATCTGATCGCCTCAGATATCCATCAGATTTTCCTTGCAGTCTGCTTAAGGGCTGTTTTGAGGCAGCTGTGGCACATCTGTCCGCCGAATGGACGCCAGACTCTCTTCTTTGACAGGTTGAGCCTTCTACTCTTGGATGTATTGGAAACTCCTGCCAGCTCTTGGCCGCAAACACTGCACTTCAACGGTGAACCTACTTCGCCCTTGAACAATGTGCCTGACGTGCCGCCTGGAAGAGGTCTGATTAGACGTTTTTTGCTTCTCGTGCGTTCACTAGGTCTTGGCATTCTATTCACTCACCTCGGTTATCCCAAAAACGTGTGAGAAAACGGTCCCGAAAAGAAGTGAAGACAACAAATACCACCAAATAAGAGGAGAGTCGCCGAAGAATGGGATAGGAAGAACAGGACCTACCCCTGGAAAAATCGCTATGTCGACGCCTGCCATGAACCCCCCTAAGAGCTGCCACATGAGCAACAACGGGACAAGGAAAATAAGCGAGACTTTCATCGACTGCCACATCATTTTGGACTGCAGCTGCATCATGTATTTCTGTTTTTTCATCAGTTTTTCAACTGCTTTCTTGTCTTTATTGCGCTGTGCTTCGCGAAGTTCCTTGTTCCATTCACCGACTTCTTTCCTCACAGCCTTTGCCTTTTCAGGATTTGACAAGAAACGATTCGCAAGCGTTGTCAAAAGCGAGATCCCTGTAGCGACGCTGAATATGAAGAGCGTCGAGTAAGGAAGTTCCCGCAAAAGAGCAAGCGCATCCATCACTATAGGCATCATACCTACACTACTCCTAGAGCCTTAAGTATATCTTTTGCGGATTTCTCAGTCCTTCTACCACAACAAGCAGGCTTTCCGCTACTCGCCGAATATCCGCCTAAACGCAGGATACATTTCAGCCGCTCTTTCCCGCATCAATATCTCGTAGTACTGGTAGATTATGCCCACTGAAAGTAGGATACCCATTCCTGAACCAAAGACTCCAAAGAAGTCCGTAACACCTGCAACAAGACCAACAACGACACCGCCGAGCACAGTAACGGCCGGAATGTACCGGTTCAGGATCTGCTCAACGGCCTTGCCAGATCGCCTGTAGCCTGGAATCTGCATTCCAGCATCCACAAGTTGTTTGGCCACCGTGGAAGAACCTAGGCCGCCAACTTCAAGCCACGTTAGCGAGAACACAACACAGAACGCAACCAATATACCAAGATAGATCAACGCTCTCAACGGGTCTGCTGAGACGTCCAAGAAATTGCGAGGCGCAGTCACATAGTAGACCAGCCCTCCAATAGACTGGATTGACCCTTGTCCACCTCCCTCCGGAGTGAGGACGTTGAACTGTCCCAGAATGTCAAGCCACACGTTTCGGCCAGGAAGAGGCTGTCCACTCATGCTCCAGAACAGCTGCGAGAAGAAGTAAACGTTGGCGAATAGAGCCGAAGCGAAAATCACTGGAAGGTTCGAAACGTACAACAGTTTTATCGGATATCTGCTGCGGTATCCCTTGTATCCCGCGTAAGAAAGAGGCAATTCCACTCGGACACCTTCCGCGTAAATAATGACAAAGAATGCGATTATCGTTGCAATCAGACCCATCAGAGAAGGATTTTGTCCCCTTAACCAAAGGACCGACAACGGTTTCCCTGATGAAAGAACCTCACTAAGAGCGAAGAAGAAACCGTATCCCAATCCCTGCACTTCTTCAATCGTACCCACACCAGGCAAAGGCGTGAAGGCTTGCCAGAAAATGTGCTGCGCAACTCCTGCCATGATAAAGAGGCTTATGCCGCTGCCAAATCCCCAGCCTTTCTGGACCAATTCATCAAGCAGAAGCACAACTATTCCTGCCGCTATCAGCTGCAGAAACACTATTATGGCTGTGCTGCCGCCGAGCGTACCATACATGCCGCCTATTATGTAAGCAGATGCTTGCACACCCGTGAGGACGATAGAAAACACTTTGCTTGCAGAGGTAAACAATCCTCTGTCTTCTGACTTGCTCATGTCAGCCTTAACAATCCCAGACCCTGTGAGGAGTTGCAGGATCAAACCAGCCGTCACAATTGGACCTATTCCGAGTTCCATGAGACTACCGCGGCTTGAAGCAAAGATGATCCTAAGTGCAGCAAGCTCGCCTAGAGCGCTTTTCTGGATTCCGTAAAGCGGAACCTCTGACATGACTAGAAAGACTATTAGAACGAGCGCAGTCCAGAAGATCTTCTCGTTGAACCTGACCCTGCGTTCAGGCATTTTTATTTCCGGTATAATCCTCGCAACGGGTTTGAATAGACTCAGGAATCTGCCGGCCATTGGCTAGCTGCTACTCCTTAGCTTCCTCTGTCTGTTCTTGTTCTGTTTCTTCTTCCTTTTCTGGTGGACTCAAGATTTCGCCGCCGGCCTCTTTCACTTTTTCAGCAGCTGATTCAGAAAAGGACGGTACTCTTACTACGAGAGGTTTCGTTATCTTGCCCGAACCCAGAAGCTTTGAATAACCCAGATTTTCCAGATCGACAAGCATTTTTCCCTTCGCCTGTTCGACGGCAAACTTTTCTGCCAACCCGTCGAGAGCTCCGACATTGATAATGTTGACTCGATGTCTGAGCCTGAAGCTCTTGGGAGAGGTGAATCCTGTCTTGCTGTAGTAGTCTGGGTCGTACTTTATCACGTAAGACCATAGTGCTTTGTGTCGCCCAGGGTTGCGGTAGGGCTTTCCACCCCTTCGTCTGTGCTGGCCCACTCTACCCCAACCTACGGTTCTTGAACCGCGTTTCTTGCGTGTTTTCCTCAAATCGTGCGGCATTTTCTTAACCTGCTATCTTGTCGAGTGCTTCTTGTTCGAGTACCTTTTTTAAGCGTATTTCGAGGACGCCATTCTTATATGTTGTGCAAAGAGTTTCAGGAACCACTCTCTTCGGGAGGTTTAGGCTTTTGTGATACCTGCGTTCCGATGTCCGTGCCGACAACGTCAATCTCTGATCTTTCAGACTGATCCTCAGATTATCTTTGCTGAAGCCTGCAAATTCGGCAAACACGGCGATTTCGCCGTTGTCCTCAAGAACATCGATCAGGCGTGGCGGCGCCTTCAACTTCTCTTCGGGTATCGTTTCAACCCTATATCTAGCCTTACGCGTGCTCCGTTTCGAGTTTGACGCTTTGACTCGGAATGTTCTCGGACTGCTCTTCTCTTTAGACTTGAAGATGTTGAGAATATTGAATTTTTTCGCAGTCTTCTTATGTCTTCGCCACTTCGCGCTCACTTCTGCCTCCCCCTAGATTACATGGCATCTGAAAAGTGATTATAAAACGTATCGCAAGAAGACAGTGAAAAAAACGAGAATCTGCCAAAAGCTCTTAGAACATGCGCTTCAAGAGGTCGTTGATTTTGTCTCCGCGATATCCAAGTTCCCCGCCTGAGCCGAAGCTTCTCTTGATTTTGCCTTTGTAACCCTTTGAAGGTGGATGCAGTCGAAAGAGAGGCTGTATGTCAGGGAGTCTCCAGTATTCAGTGCGGCCTCTGTGAACTGCATCGGCAAGATCGTCCAGTGACTTGAACCCGGATTTTTGTGCGTACTCTTCTGTGAGTTTCTTGTTGCCAGCGACCTTTCCCCTATGTTTTATGAGTTCGGCAACCGTTTCTTTTGAAGGTTCGCCGTAAGTAACGTAGTCGCGTACGGCTTGGAGCATGCCTAGATAAGAGGGACGGTCATCTACAATCGTGGCGTGGTTGCTATGCTTGAGATGAAGCATTTCTAAGGTCTCTCGAGCCTGCATTGAAGCGCTAATTGTCCCACGGACTTTCACGACGACGATGCACTTGTGCTGTTCGTTTCTCTCAGTCAACTATTTCACCCAGTCTGTCGGAGTTATTAGGCCGTACGTCTGCTTGAGCGCGTCGAAAACCGCGTAGGCAAATGATGGAATCGTGCGAGTTGAACCATAGCTCCTGGTCCAGCAGTCTTTTACACCTGCCAAACCCAGGATGACTTTGGAAACCTCGCTTGCGACGAGTCCCAACCCTCTGGGTCCTGGGACAAAGACGACTCTGACACCGCCGGTTTTGCCTTCAATCTGGAAGGGCACTGAGTGCAATCTTCCGCATCCGCATTCCCAGCTTCCACATCCTCTGCGAACTGGAACTATCTTCAATCGAGCGTCTGTCGCGGCTTTTTCGATTGCATTTCGAACCTGACTGGCTTTTCCTGAGCCCAAGCCTATGTAACCGTCTCGGTTGCCAACAGCGACAACGGCTTTGAAACGGGATTTTTCTCCAGCGTCGGTTTGCTTCTGAACCAAGTTTATGTTTATGACTTCTTCCTGAAGATCAGGTATCAAAGCGTCCACGATCTGAGATTCACGAACCTGAAGCCCTGCTTGGAAAACCTCTTCGATCGAGCTTATCTTGCCTTCCTGAATCATTTTTCCCAATCTGGTTCGTGGAACCCACTGGTCTAGATGCTCTGAACGTGATTCCCTTGCGGGTTGTCTTCTTCGACCACGTGATGCCAATTCTACTTACCTCCGTTCTTGAACGCAGCAAGCATGTCATTTTTCACCTGTGCGAAATGTTTCGGAAGCGTCTCGGGTTTGATGTCTTGCCGCAGATACTTCGAAAACTTTGATTGATACTTCTCAGGCTCTGAGGCTAGGCTCTGAGCGTACGCAGCAATGTGTTCGCCCTTCAACCTTTTCTCATCGGGAAGTTTTTCTGGGCTGTGAGGCACGTTTACCTTCGCGTCCAACACGCCTTTTAGCACGGCGAACAACTTGGCGCCCTTTGTAGGTGGATATAGTCCAATGTCAAATATGGCTTCCTCGACTCCTTTGGCCTTGGCTTTCAAACCGCAGAGGTATCCAGTCAAATACGCGGTCGGAACGTTTCCCCGAGGGGCCTTCCAACCGTATTTTGCCAGTTCTCGGCTGTGGGCTGAAACGAGAACTTGATCTCCTTTCGGTTTTGCTGCGATCACCTGAGCTATAATGTTGTTGATGCTGGTTCTTGTTACCAATCGAGGTCTGCCTGAAACTATTAAGGCTCTCCGGGCCTTGTAGTCGGTCTTGCCTTCTCTTCGACGACGGAATTTCGTGCAGTACCGTGAGTTCTTGGCCACTAACGTTTCCTCCAGAGTTCGTGAGCTTTCAAGTAACGCTCCAAGTCGGCTGCTGATTCGAACCTGCCACTGCCAGCCAGCCGATACAATCGGCCGTAGGAATCTTCCGGAATGATTTTCTTAGCTTTCAAAGTTTTGAGCCGTTTTCTCAAAGACCTGATCTTCAACATCCAAGCTTCTTTCTGAGAAACTCTTGCATGACCAGCGCCTGTTCTGCTGCCAGGTCCGCTGCGACGTCCTTTCTTCCTCTTCTGATGAAGCACTCGTGCTCTACCACGGCTGACGCCGTGTTCAGGTAGTGATTTGATTGCTCCTTCATGGATGAGTTTTCTGATTTCCTCGCGTGTCAAAGCCGTCTCAACGTCTTCATTCCGTTCTGGATCTATCCATACGCGGTTTTGTCCGATTTTTAGGACTTGGGCTGCTATGCGACGTTGACTATTCAGTGTCGTCATCGTTTCTCAGTACTCCCTTTCCGTTTCTTAGGTTTCTCTTCTTCCTTCTTCCCTGCTTCTGCCGGCTTCTCTTCTTTTGCAGTTTCTACGGCTTCTTCAACCTTTACTTCTGGCTTCTCTTCAGCAGGTTTTTCCCCGACTGACCCTTTGATTTCTCTGACATTAAGCACGACAATTTTTCTCTTTCTGGCTTCGGCCAAAATGCCAGCTTTCTTTCGCTTGCCTACCCTGCTGGCTATTCGCGCTGCCTGAATGTCCGGGTTCACTTTTCGAAGGTCTTCCACATTGTGAACGAGGACTTCTTGGTATCCTGACGGGTGAAGACCTTTGCCGAATTTTGGTCCACCATAGCCTGCGCCTGCAGCTGGGGGCCAGCCTTTGTACATCAGTCTCACTTTGTGATCGAGGCCTTTGGGGTTGCGCCAGTTCTCTTTCAGTCTGACGTAGCGCCAGCTTTCAGGTCTGACAAACTTCGGTTTGCCTTTCTTGACGCGTTTTCTAATTTTCAGTGCCTTTTTGCGAGTTGTCTTGGCGGCTTCAGTCATGCTTCCATCCCCTCGGTCTGCTCGAAAACATATAGTCCGTCCAAGAATATTCGCGGGTCCTTTCTCCTCACTTTGGTCGATTGTTCTATGTTCGCGGCGGTCTGGCTGACTTCTTCAAGGTCTATTCCTTGAACAACAATGTCTTCTCCTTGAATCTTGACTTGAACGTCACCAACAATTTTTGACTTCCTAGGGCTTCGCTCGCCGGTGAAGTTTTCGATGAGAAACGTTTTTTCCTTGATTTTGGTGGAAATCGGGAAGTGGGAAAAAACGATTTTAAGTTTGTATGTGAAGCCTTTCGTGACGCCTGTAATCATGTTTTGGATGTGTGAATGAATCGTTCCGACTAAAGCTGACTCTTTCTTGCGGGGCCACTGAACCCATATCCTCACGGTCTTGTCGTTCATTTCAAGCGACACGGGTTCGTGGGAGAAGTCGCGTGTCAACGTGCCCTTCGGTCCCTTCACAATGACTCTTCTGCCTTCGATCGTTAGTTGCACACCGTCCGGGATCTGAATTGTTTCTGACTTCTCTGGGACTCGCATGCTAGTTTACCTCTCAGTACACGAAGGCTAGCAGCCTTCCTCCAGAGTGTTTATCCTTTGCATCCTTATGTGACAGCACGCCTTGTGGGGTTGAAACGACGAGTAAACCCACATCTCTTGAAGGCAAGAACTTTTTCTCCCATTCTTCGAACTCTTCAGTTCCGATCGAGAAGCGGGGTCTTATAGCGCCACACTTGTTTATTCTCCCAAGCAGTTGAACCTTGAATTTTCCGCTTCGCCCATCATCGACGAATTCGAATTCACCTATGTAGCCGTTCAACTGCATGATTCTTAACACTCTGCCGAGCAGCTTCGACGCTGGGCAGATTATGCATTCGTGCTTGTTTCGCATTTCGTTGTTGACGACCGATGTCAACCCGTTTGCCAATGTATCCATCATGTCTTTCCTCTATTACTCGTATTTTTTGAATCCAAGTTTTTTGGCTACCTCCCTGAAACATTGCCGGCACAGATATAAATTGTAGCGGCGGATGATTGGGCCGTAAGATCCGCACCTGCTGCAGGGTCTGGCGCCTTTGCCGTATTTTCTTTCTTTGGTCGTTTTCTGTTTGCCCATTCAACATTCACCTTACTAGACGATCTCCACTCCGAGAGTATTCTTAACGAACGCCATTGATTCTTCTGGTGTCAACACATGTTTCGCGCCGATCTTGTTTTCGTCCCTTCTGATTTTGACTCGATAACCAGGACGTGTGACCGAAACGCATACGTCCATTCCGAAGATGCCTACTTCGGGGACATACTTGACTCCTGAAATCTCAATGTGCTCTTTTATGCCGAAACTGAAATTGCCTTGTCGGTCGAAGCTTCTGCTCGAAATCTTTTTGTCAATGACGGGCAAAACACGATTCAGAAATGCGATGGCGTCTTCGCCTCTGAGCGTAACTATGCAAGCTATAGATTCTCCTTTTCTGATGTTGAAGTCGCGGATCGATTCCTTAGCCTTTCTTTTGCAGGGAGTCTGCCCAGTGAGGTCTTTTAAGACGCGCGTGGCCTTTTCAAGGGGTTCACCAGATTTGCCGACGCTGATGTTTACTACAACCTTTTCTATCCTCGGTCTGAGCATCGGCTGTGCTTGCCACTGCATACGAAGCTGTTCTTCAGACAATCTAAGCTACCTCCGGCAGCGAAATTAGTGGTTGAGCCTCACCTAAAGCAAATATAAATTCAAGCGTTGTCTGGTAACGATTGCCCTTCTCATCTTCAACAGTGACTAGGGCGCTTCGGCGTTTCTTGCCTTCAGCTTTTTCAATTTCCACTATTTTCCCGAATTTTCCAACGTTTTTTCCACCGGTTATGACAGCGTGGTCTTTCTCTTTCATCTTAGCATGTTCCAGTATCTGCTTTTCCGGGAGACTAACCTTCAACGTGTCGAGCGTTTGATACACGTCTTCCCGCGGGTTTTTCTGGTCAGCGATCTTGATGACTATGTTTGATCCGTCGTGAAGATGAAGCTGAACGTGCCCGTTTTTCAACGTCGTCTTGTCTTCTATTCTGCACAACTTAAATTTCGTCTGTTCAGAGTTGATCGGGTTGAACAGCAACCCCTTGTAATAAGGGAGTGCACAGTAACTCTTGCCTGCTTCAGGCAGCGAGATAACGTCCATGACTCCAACTG
Source organism: Bathyarchaeia archaeon (assembly GCA_035256045.1). Classification (GTDB taxonomy): domain Archaea; phylum Thermoproteota; class Bathyarchaeia; order Bathyarchaeales; family Bathycorpusculaceae; genus DASPPK01. Next base: position 11,128 of record DATEYW010000086.1, read on the forward strand.
GAAAGTCATCGCTTCTTCTTGTTTTGCCGTCAACTTGCACTTTGCCTTGTGCGACTATTGTTTTTGCCTCTTTCCGCGTTTCAGCGAATTTCAAAGTGTCGCGCAATACAACTGCCAACGGCATGCATTTCAACGAAGCGTGCGGTCCAGGCGCAGGTCTCACGACCCATGTGTATTCTTTTCTGTGAATAGGCCAGAATCTCGGCGCTGGTTTACGTTTCAGTCCCGAAGATATTCCTTTTCTTCCCATGATTATTCTTCTCCTTCTTTGGTTTTCTTTGGGGTTTTCTTTGTCGTTGGTTTTGGTTTCCTCTTTTCTTTCGGTTTCTCTGTCTTCTCCGCTTCTTCCGCCTTTGCTTTGGGTCTAGTTTTTCCTGCGACTTCTTTTTTCGCCGGAGGTTTCTTCCCTCTTGCAACTCTCTTTTTCGCCGGTTTTGCTTTTACAGACGGTTTTTCTTCAACTACTTCTTTGGCTTTCTCCACGACTTCTTCCGGCTTTTCCTTTAATTCTTCAACAGTCTCTTTGGCTTCTTCGATTTCGACAGCTTCCGCTTCAGCCTTTACACGTTTGGCTTTCGGCTTTTCTTCGACTTCTGCATGTTTCTTGAGTGATTTCTTCTTGGCTTCAAGAATCTCTCTGCGCCATTTGTCGTCAAGGTTCAGGCGTGTTATCATTACTTTTGAAGGGTGAATTGGGACGAAAACGGTTGTTCCGTCAACTTTCTCTCGTGTCAATCCTTCAACATATATTCGATATTTCCCGAGGTCCACGCGGCTAATCTTTCCTTCAACGTTCTTGTGGTCTCCCCGCATCACCTTCACGGTGTCTCCCGTTCTGACGGGAAGATTTCTGATGAGATGCGACGCTCTAAGCTGTGGTGAAAGATGTGCCGCCAAAAGTCTGTGTCGTACATGGGCGGGTGCCTGGTAAACCGCTTTTCTCTGTTTTGAAGGCTTTGTTACTGGTCTCGGTATCTGCATTCTTCTTTCACCGTCAGACAATTATGCTCGAAGCGCTGGCTATTCTGGGCCACCTTTCAGCAGCTTCTTTTGCGACTGGCCCGCGAATTTCCGAACCTTTCATTTCTCCTTCAGGTGTTATTATCACCGCAGCGTTGTCTTCAAACTGAATCCAAGAACCATCGATTCGTCTAAAGGGTTTCCTTTGTCGAACGATTACTGCTTGGAATATCTTCTTCTTCATGTCTGGAGTTCCCTGACGTACGGAAACCGTTATCTTGTCTCCAACCGCTGCCTTTGGGTAGCGTCTGAGTCTACCCTTGTAACCCATGACTTGAATCAGTCTAAGTCTTCTGGCTCCAGTGTTGTCGGTACATTTCAGTACGGCTGGAGGTTGAAGGCCTCTTGAAAGTTTTGGCCCGTGCGCGAGGCTTCCCTTGGCGACCAGTCCTCTTCCCTTAGCCTTTGCTGCCATGTCACTTTTCCTCCACTTTCTCTACGACGGCGAAGGACACTGTCTTGCTCACAGGACGAGTTTCGGCTATAACAACGCGGTCGCCTTCTTTAGCGTCTATGCAAGGTGGGTTGTGTGAGGGTATACGGCTGCGTCTTCGCTCGTACCGATGAAACTTGGAGATGTATTGAAGGTAGTTGCGTTCCACAACCACTGTTTTGTCCATCTTTGCCGTAACTACCACTCCTTCAAATACCCTTCCTCTCACGGGCAGTTCTCCGTGGAACGGGCAATTTATGTCGTCACAAGTTTTCTTTGGTTTCTTGAAAGTTAGGGACATTACCATAATCTCCTGATGACTTTCTTGACACGATCTTCCGGTCTGCCGACCAAGATTCTTCCATCGATCTCTACGACGGTGCCGTCGTGAAACCTGAACTGAAAAACGCTATCATTTTTTATGGCCGTCTTTGTTTTTCCGTCTTGCAGAATGTTGAAGGTGTTGCGGGTTTCATCCATTACTTTGCCGGATAACCCTACGCAGTCGCTATTACTGCTCTTGCTTATCTTAGCGTGTGTTCCGATGAGTTCGTAGCGGACTATGGCTGCAGTGACGTTCATTTGCTCTTCTTCCTGTCAGTTTTCTTGGTTTTTGGTTTGGTTTCGGCTTCTTCAGTTTCGGTGTTCTTCGGTTCGGTCTTCGCCTTCTTGCCCTTGGGCTTCTTTGCTTCGGGTTTGGCCTTGCCTATTCCGAGTTTTTGTTCGTGTTCCACCGTAAGTATTTGGGCGATTGTCATGCGCAACTGTCTGATTCTAGCCGGGTTTTCAATGGTTCCGCCTGCTTTGATCATGGTTCTCAATCGCAGAAGCTCCGTACGCAACTCTTTGAGTCTGCCGAGGCGGTCTTCACCGGACAGGTCTCGAATCTCCTTCAACCGTAGAATCGGCATGTTACTCTGAAGCCTCCTCTTTCGGTTTATCTGCTTCTGGCTCGGCCGGTGTAGGTTCTGTCTTTCCTGCTTCAGAGTCTGAAGCTTCAGCAGTCAGCGTCTCGGCTTCTTTTGCTTCAACGGCTTGCTGTGCTGCTTCCTGAACAGTTTCCTGAGTTGCTTCCTCGTCGGCATCTGTTTCTTCGGCAGTCTTAGCTTCTTTTTCGGCCACCTTGGCCGCAAGTTCATCTTCAGGCGGCAGTGTATCAGCAATCTTCAGTTTGTCCGGAAAGACTGTGTCTGGAGGCATTATGCGGACTCTCACGCCGAACATGCCTGGTTTCATTTGCACGTGCACTTCCGCTTTCTGCATGTATTTGAGGGATGGTTCACCGCATTTGACAAGGTAGCCTGCGCGGAACTTTTCAAACCGAGCGCGTTCTGTGCGAAGTTTTCCGCTTATAACGATCTCAGCGCCCAAAGCGCCTGCTTCCATGACTTGGTTCAGAGACCAAAAGCCTGCGCGTCTGAAATGTACACCTCGCTGTAATGCGGAAGCGACTCGTGAGGCGACAACGAAAGCGTTAAGTTCAGGGACTTCGATTTCGGAAACGGAAATTTGTGGGTTCGAAACATTGAACTTTTCTGCCAAAAAGGCCGCGAGTTCTCGTATTGTTTCCCCCCCACGTCCGATAACTAACCCTGGACGCATTGCGTAGATAACGATGTGAGTTCCCAGCGGGGTTTTGGAGATGTTTACCCCCCCGTAGCCGGCTCTTTCGAGCTTTTTCTGCAGGTATTCATCAATTTCGGTTCTTTTGATGGATTCTGTTATGAAATGTTTGACGACAGACATCACGCAACTTCCCCTTTCTCGCCAAGCTCCTCAAGGGCGACTTCCACATGGACCAAAATGTTAAAACTGGGACTGGCTCTTCCCTGAGCGCGTGGCTGGAAGCGTTTCACCTTCATGCCCTGATGCGATGCCGCGTGGATAATACGCATCCGATCGATATCCAACCCCTTGTTTTCAGCGTTGGCTTCGGCGCCTTCGAGCAATTTGAGAATGTATTTCGCGGCTTTCACAGGATATCTGCCCGCACAAGCATGATCTAAACCGCGTCTGTGACCCAGTTTCTTCTTGAAACGCTTGTATGGAACAGCCGACTTCTTGGCGACAACGTTCTTGAGATATTTCTTGGCCTGAGTAAGCATCATTCCTTTGATTACTCTGCACACCTCTATGGCTGCTTTATGGGATACCTTGATCTCGCGTGCGCTAGCTTTCACGCTTTTCTCGGGATCCAACCTTTCTTCGGCTATCGAGTATCCCCATTTTGGCACTCTATATACTCTCCAGTTGTGCAATTCAACAGCAGTATAGTGATTTATATGGTTTTCCTCCAACCAAAACAGATTAAAATCAATTTGAGACACGCCTCACGGTTCAATCAGTTCATCCTCGACTTCAACAGACACGGAGAGATTTCAAGCGAGTATTAGGCATCAAGAAGGGGAAACGATATGTCTACTGTTTGAAGAGAAAAGATTCCTTTGCTTTGCTGGCGTTGGCTCGTGACTTTGAGTCATTGTGTATGCTCAGGAGTGAAGTGCGAGCAACCGCGCGTTTCATGAAGTCTACTTCTTGGGTTTGCCTTGTTCATCCGAAGAAGCCCGTTGCGCATGCGTGTGACTCCGATTGAGCCATCTTCTGAAAGAAGCGGTTTGCTCAGTGTCCGAAGGCCCGATACGGTATCCAAACAGCCTGTTCTTCACCACTGAAGTCACTATCAACAAGACTGCTATCATAGAGACGTAAAGAACCAAGCCTATGAGCCATCCCGCAGGTCCCAGTATCG
>DATEYW010000087.1:0-5102 GCA_035256045.1 Bathyarchaeia archaeon
GGATACTCTCAGATGAAAAATAGCCTTTGGAACAATGAGTAAGGAAACATTCGGGGAAAAAGTGTGCAACGGCAGCAATTATGTATGCTTCAAGGCTTAATGTTCTAGTTTGTCGAAGAAATCCAGCAAAAGCTTTGCAGCTTTCTCGCCCAGTTCGGTCTTCTTGTAGAGCTTTTTCAACGGGTCGATCTTTTCGCTTTTGGCCAAGCCCAGCTGTTCAATTTCGATCATTCGCGCGCGGAACGTTCCATCGCTGAGGGTCAGTTTATTCTCGCGCATGAAGTCTTTGGCTTCCTTCCATTTTCCTCGGTCCATGTGGAGCAGTAGCAAGCAGTCGATGGCATGGTCTTTTTCGAGCATGGCCTTGATTGCTGCCAGTTTTGGATCTGTCAATATGTGTTTTGCCTTCTCCATTTCCCGATCTGTCTTCATTTTTACATCCGTTCTCCTTTTTATGCTATCTGATTAGACCGTACGCCCTTAAAAGATTTAACCTATATTACGATTCGTGACATGTTTCGAGATGTCTTCTTTCCGATATCGCAACACTATTCATGCCATCTCTCTCCATCTGTCACAGCACGATCCCTCCTTTTTTTGAAGTGTGGCACAATCCAAACGTTAAATAGTCAATTCAAAAGTACATCTAGAGGTTGCAAGTGAAAGCATGCTTGACATTAGACTCATACGTGAAAACTTCGCTCTCGTTAAGACCAACATGGACAAAAGAGGTGACCCTAACGCCCTGAAAATGCTGGACGATCTCGTCAACTACGACCGAGAATGGCGCCAATCGTTGACAAAGCTAAACGACCTTAGACATGAAAGAAGACGCATAACCGCCGACATAGCCATCGCCAAGAAGCAGGGGAAAGAAGCTACTGAAAGAATGTCGGAGGCAAAGCAAGTTGACATCGAAATCACAGAACGTGAGAAACATGTGAGCGGGCTTGAACAACAAGTCCATGACAGTCTGATGCGTCTGCCAAACCTGTTACATGAAAGCGTTCCATTCGGAAAGGACGAAAACGACAATGTTGAAGTGAGAAAATGGGGCAACATACCTAAATTCAGTTTTCCCGTCAAGGACCACATAGAGTTGGGAATCAATCTTGACATAATTGACATTGAAAGGGCAGGAAAGGTGGCTGGTGCCAGGTTCTTCTATCTAAAAGGGGCAGCAGTTCTCCTCGACATGGCTCTGGTAAACTTTGCGCTAGACGAAATGTTCAGGAAAGGCTACGTTCCCATCGAACCGCCTTACGTGATGAGGCGCAGACCGTATGAAGGTGTCGTAGCGCTGGGCGATTTCGAAGATGTCCTTTACAAAATCGAGAATGAGGACTTGTACCTGATTGCCACGTCTGAACATCCGATGGCCGCAATGTACATGGACGAGGTTCTGATGGGCGAGACTCTGCCAGTGAAACTTGCTGGGTTTAGCACCAATTTCCGAAAGGAAGCAGGTGCGCATGGCAAAGACACACGTGGAGTGTTTCGCACTCATCAATTTAACAAGATTGAACAATTCATTTTCTGCAAGCCTGAGGACTCTTGGAAACTGCATGAAGAGCTGATCCATAACGCTGAGGAGCTTGTACAGAAGCTTGGTTTGGCCTATCGCGTTGTCAACGTCTGCACGGGTGACATCGGCACGGTTGCAGCAAAGAAATACGACATTGAGGCATGGATGAGCGCTCAAGACGCCTACAGAGAGATTATTTCATGCAGCAACTGCACAGATTACCAGGCAAGAAGACTTAACATTAAGTATCGGGGAAAGGAGGGAGAAGCTCCGAAAGGCTTCGTTCATACGCTGAACTCTACGGCTTTGGCTACTGGGCGAACAATTGTTGCGTTGATCGAGAACTATCAGCAGGAAGACGGTTCAATAGTTGTTCCCGAAGTATTGAGGAAATACATGGGCGGTGCTGAGAAAATCGCGCCCTTGCGGTAAACCTTTTAATACTATGAAGTGAACTTTCAAGCTGCATTCGGAGGATCAACGTGTCTTCAAAAACCAAACGCGTGCGCGATAAGTGGCGTGGAAAAGCATGGTACATGGTGCTGTCTCCGCCGTACTTTGGAAGTGTCGAGTTAGGGTCAGTGCCAGCCGACGAAACTGAGAAGCTGATTGGTAGAGTTGTCGATTCAACACTTTATGACATCACAAACGATTTCGCCCATCAGTATCTAAAGATGCGGTTCCAAATCGCTGAGATCGATGGCAAGACTGCTAAGACAATGTTCAAGGGACACGAATATTCCAGAGACTACCTGCGAAGCCTTGTCAGAAGAAGGACAACGAAGGTTGACGGCCTTTTTGGTGTAACAACAAAAGACGGCTTGACCCTGAGAGTGGCTGTAAGCGCTTTCACGCTTTCGAGAATCAAGACTTCACAAGAGAAAGTCGTGCGTGCAATCATGAGTAAGATAATGAAAGAAAAAGCCGCTGTGTTGACTATGGACCAGTTCGCGCAGGAAATGGTTCTGGGAAAGATTGCATCAGACATTTACAATGAAGCGAAAAAGATAGCTCCCCTGCGACACGTGGGGATTAGAGGTTCAAAAGTTGTGACACCGCTTCCTCAAGTGCAATCAGAAACAGCTGAGTAGCCCCTAGACTTTAAGGCTTTTTCCGTACTCATACCCTTTTTCAAAGGCCGCTAAATTCAATTCTTCTGTACCCTTCGGTATGTTTTCCTTTATTGATTCTTTGACGGCGTTTTCGTCCAACAACTTCGTTATAGAAACAAACGCGCCCAATATGACGATGTTGGCAACAATCCTTCTGCCAAGTTCATCTGCGATTTTTGTAGCGGGCACTCGGTAGATCCTGACGCTTTCAAGTTTCTTCTCTTTCGATATCATTTCAGAGTCGATGATCAAGGTTCCGCCGGGCTTGATGTCATCTGCGTACTCGTTGTATGCATGCTGCGACATGACTACCAGAACATCGGGTTGAACCACTTTTGGAAAGTCTATGTCTGTTTCCGATATCACGACTTCAGATTTGCATGCCCCGCCTCTCGATTCGGGACCGTAAGACTGGGTTTGCACCGAGTTTTTGCCGGCATGTATCGACGCCGCGGCGGCTACGATTATCCCTGACTTAATTATTCCCTGTCCCCCGAAACCAGCGAATCTCACTTCAATTCTCATTTCAACTCCACCTTTTCCATTGCTTTCTCGTTTATTTTCGAGATTTTCTCGTGAAGCATTTTTTCGTAGCTCAGTTTCTCGATGTCCACAAACTCGCCGACAGGGATTTCTTCAGCACTTATCTCGGCTTTCGCTGGGTCTGAAAAGTTCTCAACGACAGATGCTCTTTTGAACCAGCTCATCATTTCAAGTCCTGATCGCATTTTGTTGTGGCGGCCATAGATTTCTGGACATTGAGCGAGCACTTCTACAAAACAGAAACCTCTTTTCGTCAGCATCTTCTTGATTGACTGGGTCAAACGGCGCACATGCAGCGTGGTCCATCTAGCTACGTACGTTGAACCGGAAGCAGCTGCCAAATGCACGAGGTTGAAAGGATGTTCAATGCTGCCATAAGGGCTCGTGGTCGTCAATGATTCAAGCGGTGTCGTCGGACCTTGCTGTCCTCCCGTCATGCCGTAGTTCAGGTTGTTTGCGCAGAGAACCTTAATTCCCATGTTTCTTCTTGCCGCATGTATAAAGTGGTTTCCACCTATGGCGAAAAGGTCCCCGTCTCCGCTTATTACGACAACTTCCAGTTCAGGGTTTGCCAGTTTCACTCCTGTGGCGAAAGCTAACGCTCTTCCATGTGTAGTGTGGAAAGAGTCAGCGTTCACGTAGCCTGCAGTTCTTCCAATGCATCCGATTCCTGAGACCACAACCAGCTTGTCCAAATCGTATTTCAACTCGTCCAAGGCGTGGGCGAAGCAGTTGAGCACAATGCCGTTTCCGCACCCTGGGCACCATATGTGAGGCATCATTTCGGCTCTCAGGTATTTTGAGAATGGGTGTACTGTTTCCAGAACCATTTAGTTTACCTCCTTTATCGCTTCAAGAATCTCCATTGGCGTGTGTGGCTCCTCTCCAAGTTTGGAAACAAACTTCACTGGTGTCTCTTTTGCTGCTCTCTCCACTTCCCGCACCATTTGTCCGCAGTTCATTTCAGCAACGACGATTCGGTCCGCTTGTTTGGCCACTTTCGCTATATATTCTGCTGGGAACGGCCAGAGCGTGATCAAGCGCAGTAATCCAGCCTTTATTCCGTTTTCTCTTGCCTGTCTCACGGCACTCAGTGCAGCTCTGGCAACTATTCCATAGGCGACGACCACAACCTCAGCGTCGTCAAGCATAGTCTTCTCTAATCTGATTATCTTACTTGCGTTTTTGTCTATTTTCTGACAGAGCCTGTTGACCAGTCTGGACTGAACGTTTGAACTAGTAGTCTTAGGATAGCCGTTTTCATCATGAGTCAAGCCTGTGGCGTGGAAGTGATATCCTTCTCCGAAGCAGGCCATGGGCGGAACGAGGTCATCATCCGGTTTGAATGGTTTGTACTCTTTTGGAGAGACTTTAGGTCTCTTGCGGTTTACTATTCTCAATTTTTCATGGGGTGGGATCACAACTTTTTCCCACATGTGACCGACGATCTCGTCAGCCATGAGGAGCGTTGGGACGCGGTAGGTTTCGGACAGATTGAAGGCTTCGACGGTTAGATCGAACATTTCTTGAACAGACGCTGGAGTCAATGCGATAATCCCGTAATCTCCGTGTGACCCCCATTTGGCCTGCATCACATCTTGCTGTCCAGGCATCGTAGGCTGTCCCGTGCTTGGTCCCCCTCGCATAACGTCCACAACGACGCAGGGCGCTTCAGTCATTACAGCGAGACCAATGTTTTCTTGCATCAGACTGAAGCCAGGTCCCGATGTTGCTGTCATGGCTTTCAGCCCTGAGTATGAGGCACCGATAATCGCTGCCATCGAAGCTATCTCGTCTTCCATCTGTATATATATCCCGCCGAGCTCAGGCATCCTCTGAGATAAGTGTTCCGCGATTTCAGTCGCAGGCGTTATGGGGTAACCTGCGAAAAACGTGCATCCAGCAGCCAACGCGCCTTCTGC
>DATEYW010000088.1:0-6851 GCA_035256045.1 Bathyarchaeia archaeon
AGAAACGTGGTTTTTCCTGAACCTGAAAGCCCACCGATGACGACGATTTCGCCGTCGCGCACTTCTAGGTTTACGTTGTTCAGAACGTCTACCCGGGCATCTCCGGTTCCATATGTCTTGCTCAGGGAAGAGGCAACAACAATCGTTTCGGTTCTAGCCATTTTTTTGCTTTCCTTTCGTAAGAATCACGTTTCCACGGTCGCGCTTAAGAATTCTCACTTTGTCTTGAAGTCTGCCTTTTTCGTAATCTCTCCATGGAATTTCTCTAAAGATCCATTTCTTGCCCAAATGCGCCGCCACAATGGCATGCTTGTGTACATTCGTCGCAGGGATCAATTCGTTCAAAAATCTGAATAGTTTATCGACTTGCAGCTTCGGAAAGTACGCGTAGTAACTGGCGTTTTTGACCTCAAAGGCATAAATGTCAGCGTCTTTTCGCGCCATTATATCTGGCAAGGGGTTAAGACTGGGGTTGCTGACCGGGATCCTCACTGCATAGTACCCGTTTTTTTGCAGGAGTTTCACTAACGCATTTTCGCTGTAGAATCCGCGCTTGCGCCATCGACGAATAGCATCTTTGTCAACCTCTCTGACCATTAAGCCTAACACCTGAGAGAGCTAGAACTACTTCACGTGGTTCGAGATAAAAGAGTATTGAGCTGGAACGTCAGTACGTTCTGCGGCGCCAAGCCTGAATTGGCAAATTCAACATGGGTTTTTCGAGAAGACATTCTTTGAGATAGTCTTCAAGCGTTGCCGCAGAAACGACTTTAATTCTGTAGTCTTTTACGTCGATGGAATTTTCAAAGTTCTTTAGAGGGATGACTACTTTCGTGAAACCCCATGACTCAGCAGCCTTGATCTTCTCGTACAATCCGCCAACAGCAGTGATTTGAATGTCGTCTCCAACACCGAGGTTTATCTCCCCCGTCACGGCAACATCTTGTCTGACAGGTCTCCCCTCGATCAGCGAACAGAGCAATATTGTCATAGTAACGCCTGCAGAGGGTCCGTCAACGCCATAAGACTGGGCGAAATCGATGTGCGTAAGATAGTCTTGGGCAATGTCCGCGCCGTATTTGCGCAGAATCACGCTTCTGACTTTGGCTATGCTGTCAGAAATGAAGCTCTGCCCCTTAGCAACTCCCGTTACATGATAGTATCCCTTGAAAGAATAATCTCGGGGGAGTGAACTCCTTTTGACCATTTGTGCCTTTACATTGAGGACGCTGCCCGTCATCTCTCCAGTGTATGGATCAGTTACTACAGCGAGTCCGTGGATTTGGCCCAGTTTTATCCCTTTCGGTTCTATTTCCAGAAGTTTCCCCCTTTCCTGCATGTTGTGTTCCAGTATCTGTCTCTGGATCGTCTTGCAGTGTTGCTCAACTGCTTCTACAACGTGACGCTTTTCGACTATGCTGCCGTCTTCGTTCATTGCCAACGTAGAAGCAGTTTTGATTATTGCGATCAAAGGCCTGAACCTTGTTGTCAAGGCATCTCTTTTATCGCTTCTTCTTCTTCCTTCTTCGACGATCTCTTCGCATGCCTCGCGGCTGAACGGTATCAGGTTGAAGCGTTTCACTTCCTGTGCTATAAACTGCACGTACCTGCGCTTGTTTTCCGTAGTGTTCGGCATGTCATTGTTCATACGAACGACTTTCCCATAGCCGTATATTCTGTCCATAAACGCAGGATGGATTTGGCATATACTGTCGAAATTTCCGGCGCCCACAAGAAATGTTATCGCTGGAACGGGCTCCGTAGAAACAGCCATTGCGGCCGTGTCTCCGCCGTTCAGTCTTCCTCGCAATGTCACGGGTAGTTGTCCGTCTTCCAGAACGGTCAACAGAGTGATGGCTTCCTCAGGGTCCAAGTTCTTTATCTCATCTATGAAGAGTATGCCTAGAGAGGCAATATGAACGTCTCCAGCACTGACCCTTTGATGCTCAGGAGTGCCTAACCCTCCTGTCTGATATGGATCCCAGGCTATCGAGCCAAACAGTTGAGCGCTTCGATGTCCAGTGGCGTCTATGAAAGGTGCTCGTGCAGAGCTGTTGTCAACAAGAAGTTTAGGTATGTCGGATTGTTGAGCGCCTCCGATTCCTTTGAGGTTGCCGCTTCCTCCAAGTTTGGTGAACCACCACGTGAATATCCCGAAAAATATCAGACTTCCGCCAGGAATGAACGTTAAGGGCACGAGACCTACAAACTTGTTAACCAAGTAGTCTGTGAAACTGTTGCCATAGAATTCTTGCAGCGGCTGCCCCAAGTACAGCGGATTTGCCTGCCACGTAGCCCACCCTTGGTAAATAAAATAGAAACCGAGACCTATAAGAAAAAGACCCAGCGAAACCATGAGGAATTGAAGGCTTTTGAGTCCAACCTTAGTGACAAACTTCCTTTTGAGCTCTTTGAATTGCTCTTTCTGCAGAATCTTTTTCGCTTCTCCGGCTTTGTGGATCGATATTCTCGGCGTACTGGGCAATACCTGGTTCTTCCAGCAGAGTGTGTCAGTTAGCGGTATGCCTTCTTCTTTGTATATCTGCGTCAGCTTTTCAGCGAGAGCTCTGCCGATAAGGGATTTGCCCGTGCCTGGGTCGCCAAGAAGCATCAAGTAGGGTCCGGGACTGATTAGGGTTTTTGGCTGCGACTTCGTTTTGTTGGGACTGTTCCAGTTTTCATACCATTTGTTCTTCTCAAGCCACTTGAGTTTGTGCACCCATTCGTCGAGGCACAGGAAACATTCTTTGAGAGCTTGATCTTGACCTATCGCCCAGTTGATGAGATTGTCATCGACAGGGAAGCCTTCGGTGCTCTTGAAGTTGCCCCAATCCCATTGCACGCAAATTCTTCTTCCACCTACATCTTTCTCAATTGTCTCTACGTCGGTTCCAAATGGGCTTGGAAACAATAGGGGCACCTTTATCCTTTCTCTGCAAAAAACGACGCAGCGACCAATTAAAGCGGTATTCCCAAATCGGAAATATGGAGTGGCTGAAAACAAAGGCCTAAGTCCGTTGGTTTGCTCTCACCTGAAGGGTCGACGTATCACCAATGTTTTTCCCATTTTCAGCCAGTCGCGTTTCTCGCAGATTCTAACTTATGCTTATCCCAGTATCGGTGACTGTCGAGCTTTCTCCTGCCATGGAGGTGGATGGCCTATTCGGCTGGAGAACTGACTTTGGGCGATGCTTCTGTACACCAAAAAGAAGACGTCTATCTTTCGAAGACCGAAAGGCTCCATTTGTCGAAAGCGGCAAAACGCGGCCATTAAATTCGCAAAAAAGCGAAATATAGAACGAAGTTTCGCCGTATATGCGGTGCCACAGAAAACCTCGGAGTTTTCGGCCCTTGGCTCGAAATGGAAACGCCTGAAACAAGCTGCGTTAGACGAAAGCTGTCAAATTGCGGGATCTCCTCTGACTAATTATGACGCAAGACCATGGTTAGTCAGGGCCTCATATAAAAACCGACGAAAATCTACGTATGAAGCAACGGGTCCTTACCTTCGCAATCACTTCGAGCCCACAACTGAAATCTTTGTGGAAAATGCAACAAACTGGTCAAGCGGTCAGAAAACGAACAATACACAAACGTTCAGTAAAAAGCAACCGTGGCAGTTCTGCCCGTTGTATTTCGAAAGAGTTGCCCCTCGACAAAAGGTTCTATCATGGCGGAGAATCGGGCTTCGAGATCATGTTATGGAATGACTGAAAGGTAAGGCTACCCGAGTCCGTACTGCGTATGCTGACCATTGTCCTAAATCTTGGCTACGGTTTCAAATAGAGTTCAGCACCGCAGGTACCATTAGAAAGTCTGGAAAAAGGAGGCGAAATTCGGCTTGTCTTTGATAAGGGTATTAGTTTGTTCTGTTCAGTGTAGGCCACAGGTGCAAGAATTCTGTCATCTGGAAGGCCCACGTTTCCGTTTTGGTGGTATTGGTTGTACCTGTTGTTAGTGATGTTACACTATATCACCATAATGCTCCAAGAATGAGGCGATGCCCAGCCGTATACAGAAGCATCGACGCAAGTATCTTTTTGAACGATTCATTGTTGACCTTCTTCCTTGTCGCAAAGAATAGAAGTCGTGGGAGCAGATGGGTTTTCCGTCCTTAATTCTGTGCATGAGCAAGTCTTCGACTGCTACCTGGGAAAAGCATTTGAGTGCGAACTTTTGTAGACTCAATTGAAAGTGACAGGCAATGCCTGAGGTCAAGGTCTTCAACTTTACTTATAGTTTCTCCACGCGAGCAGAAGGCGAGTTCGTTGACTTGACGGACATTGTTCAGGAAGTTGTGGAAAAATCCGGAATAAAGAATGGAACAATACATGCTTTTGCGCCACATGCGACAGGGGTATTGGTTTTGACTGAGAACGATCCGGCTTTGTTGAATGACATTCGCATGTTTGTGGAAAAGATCGTTCCTCGTAATGCCCAGTACGATCATCCTTCTAACGCGCATGCCCATCTGAGGTCGATTTTGTTTGCTCCTGATAGAACTTTACCCGTTGTGGATAGGCAAGCAGGTTTTGGCACCTGGCAATCGCTATTGTTTTTGGAGACAGACGTCTACCCAAGGAGAAGAAGCATTATCTTTCAAGTTATTGGCGAGACTTGAGACTTTGAACGCAATTTTCCAGAAAACAATCGCAACCATGCTGGCCAGTACGAGGACTGGATCACCGATTATTCTCTATGATTGTAGCTTCTCTGGTCATCGAGGTTACGAGACAATGCGTTTGCCGATGGGAGAAACGGAGACCGAAGGTCAGCATAGAGCTCGGCAAGTACGTGCTCTTCAAGGTCTATGTGGGAGACGAGTAGAGGGGCAGATCCATAGATTTTCTGACTGCTCGGTAGCTCGCTTTCGTTCAATTAACGGATTGAATCTGGCTTTTGAACAAGAGTCTAGTTTTTGGCACTGATCGAGACAGATCTTACAGATTGATCGGATTAGACAATGTCTCATTTTAAATTTCTATCTTCTTCGAGACCTCGCTCAATCAGATTGACCAATTCCGAGATTTCAGTTCTATTTCCTTACTCCAGCATTTTCGAACGCTCTTTCAGAAATCCAAAACATGAAATTGCTTCGTTTGTATCTACTATTAGCTAGTATGATGATTGAATTTGGACCCTTTCATATAAAAATGGTAAACTTCATAGTCCTTCGCAGCCTTCCGGTGGAACTCGGATTTCAATATTGAGCCGTTGTCCAACCCCAACGACATTCGAGGCCATCCTGTGGGTGTTGAAAATGGGCGAAGTCGTGTATTGAAGTTAGAATCGACGTGTATTTTTCCACTTTTGGATTGGGTAAATGACCCCTTAATAGGCTTCGAGCAAGTTCGGTCATTCGGCGGTCGTATCAAGGTTTTTTCAGATGACTATTGCGCCCATATGGGTGCAAGTCTGCGTAAGGGTTATTAGGTCAAAGTCCGGTTTCTGAACCCAATACGGTGAGCAACGGATTTGTCTTTTGAAATTCAGGAGTTGCTTGATCTGATCAGGATAATTGTTCTTGTGAATCTTCGTAAGGGAGGCCTAGTCCAAAAGTCAGAGTTGAAAGAGCAGCTCGACAAGGTTTGCACAGGACGTGCTTGCGTAGAAATGCGTGATCTGGACAAAGCTGTTTCAGATATGGTTTCAGAAGGTTTGATCCATGATGATCGCGGAACGATACATCTGACCGCGCAAGGAATGAAACTAGGCAAGGAATGGGCGAGTCTTCTCCTTAAGAAAGAGCCTATTCTCGAGATCGTGGCCGGCTTGACGGATGGCTCAATAACGGGGCTTGTCGTTGTCTTGTCCGCGTTCATAGCTAGTCTGGCACCGAAGGTGGCTCTGTTCGCGGCGTTCTTGACGCTGTCCTCTGTCGCGATTACCAACTTCTCCAGCTTCTTGCTTGGAGGAATAACCGAGGATCTTGCGGACATGATAAGTCTTCAAACCTTGATGAATTACAGTCTAAGCGACATCTCTGACAAGACGGAGAGAGAAAAATCATTGAAGCTTGTGAAGGATTTGTTCATTCTACTGCACAAGGAAATATCCAGATCTAACATCGTGGCGGCCATAATCTGCGGGACAACGACTTTCCTGGCAGGGATGCTTCCTATACTTACATACTTCATGCTTCCGTTTCCTCTGAACTTACTGACTTCGTTGTCGATATTTACCTTGGTTGTGGGGGTTTTCCTTGTCCGCTATCGTTCTGGGAGATCGAAGGTTCATTGGAAAATATCCTTACTCGAAACCACAGTAATTGTCGTAATTGCAGTTGTTGTGTCACTCCTCCTAGGTGGAAGTGCATAAACGAGCTAGTAAGTAGCTTGCTTCGATCGTTTTCATCCGCATCCAGGACATGTAATTGCAAAGATGGTGTCAACATGTTAAGCTAACCCAACGTTGACTTGGAGAAGATTTGCCATAATTGTGATATTTGGGGAATATTCTTAGTTCTTCGCAATGATTTCTCCACAAGGGCCGACGCTCGATTGGAGGAATGCACGATAAGAATCGGAAAAACACCGTCCTCCTGTGGTAACTGCGCTCTTTCGACTACTAGTAATATTGAACCTTTCAACGACGTAACCTGAGTTACGCGTGCGCCATATAAAGTTCGACATCCTACGAAAAGCCGATCATGTGACCGAATTGGCGCTTAACAGAACAATGTGTGGCAAAGACCCTTTTCTTGAGTTTTATGATGAACCCAATCCCAACGCTCTGATAGAGCAAAGAACACTCTGAATGCAGAAGTCTTGTCTAATGCGAGTAGGATAGGCTCCGCAGTTCAATCCTGTAGCAGACTGACAGGCACCAGCTGCGTTATTGGATTGAACTGG
>DATEYW010000089.1:0-5970 GCA_035256045.1 Bathyarchaeia archaeon
CGGCGTTGGTTGGAGCTCGAAGCTGTCTGATTGCATCCCTTATTCGCTTCCAGTTGGCACCATGTAAATAAGACATCATTATCGTCCCGACTCCACAACATTCGCCGTGCAATGCGCAGTTTGGTCTTATCTTTTCAAGCGCATGGCTAAACAGGTGTTCTGAACCGCTGCAGGGGCGGCTGCTTCCTGCGATACTCATCGATACACCGCAACTTATTAGAGCCTCGATGAGAATTCGCACGCCTTCCTCATTGACTTCACTCATCAACTGAACGTTCTGCATGGCATGCTTGGCGCTCATAAGTGCAAGGCTAGCGGCATATCCTCCGTAGTATTCATTCTTTTCTTCATGGGCCAGCTTCCAGTCTTTAACCGCTGTAAATTTCGCTATGACGTCCTCGTATCCGCTGACTGCCAATCGCCAAGGAGCACGCAGGATAATGTTTGTGTCAGCAATTATCGCCAGAGGCGCCTGCGCCATAATCGAATACGGTTTTTCTGAACCTTTGATTGAAGACAGCGGACTGGCTATTCCGTCATGTGACGCCGTCGTTGGAACACTGATGAACGGTACGCCCGAGGTTCCAGAACTGCATTTGGCAACATCAATCTTGGTTCCGCCGCCAACTCCGAAAACGATTTCAGGTCTTAGACAACTGATCTTTTCTTCAACGGTTTGAACATCTTTGACTGCTGCTGCCTCGACCAACAACGTTTCAACTGACATACCATATTTCTCAAGGAGTTCTCTCACATGTTTTCCTGCAATTTCATTGGTCTTTGAACCTGCCACTATGAGGGCTGACTTTGAAAAGCCCAATCTCCTTGTGATTTCTGCGACCCTGTCTATCACGCCGTTGCCAATGATCACTTCTCGGGGAAGTTGCATGCGATGATATTTCAGATGCACATAAACCACGTTTTTGAACGATCTGTCCTTTTCGTAGCGATGTGTGGTCGAACCTTAAAAAGGGTTACCTAAGCCAGACTACTCCAAGTGGCTTCTAGTTGGACGCCTAAGGCTTAGGCTAGTTGACATTGGTTTGTGTCGTCGTACTTCTCAGCATTCTTTTTTCAATCCGTATGCTCGATTCCTACGGATCGGCCCTTTCAAGATATTTGAAGGAAAACTGTTTTATGATCAGATCCGGTCGGTTCACGCTAAGTATGAAGCTCTGTACATCTTTTAAATTGGGCTGCCAGTCTCGTCTGAGGATTGTGATAAGCTTAGAAAAGCTGGCATAGTTCTTATGCACGGATATCAATATGCTGTTCATACTCAAACCTTCTCCGTCCCCTGCGAAAATAACGTTTGGCTGCTTCTTGCCCCATTCTCGCGCTTTTTCAAGTAACTCGGTTTTTGCTTCGTTGAATGCCAGAAAATTGAAAGCTAGAATCTCGTAGCCCATTTTTGCAAGGTTGGGTATTACTGTGTATTCTTGCACGTATCTCTCGGTTTCTAAGCGTGTTCTCTTTCGAGTGACTGTGGGCTGAGAGATTTTAAGAACCTTGGCAAGTTCTCTGTCACTTCTCCTTGCTCCCTTTATCAATTCGTGCAATAGCTCGAGTTTTTCTTTTTCTTTCTCGCTCATACTCAAGGACTCCTTTTTGTATTTCATTAATCTACTCTAATAATCCTTGTGTTTGAATCTGTTTACCAGCATACTAATGGCCGCTCCATTTCTTGCAATGTTGACGCATGCGGCGTCAACTATTCTTGAACAGTTTTGGCCACATCTTTTCTGAGGAGACACAACCGTCTGTCACTCGGACAAGATTTTTGTAAGGCCTTTGATTTTGTCCACTTGTCTTAGAAAAATCTGAGCGCAATATTAATAAATGCCTTGACAATGATAACATGATGCTACTTCCTCGCGAAGTAATTTCATAACAGATTTGAGTTTTGGGTGACGAATACCATGGTAAATAATGATGTCGTAAACCAGTTGACATTGAAAGGAACAACAACAATAGGCGTCGTGTGCAAAGACGGAGTAATCCTCGCCTCAGACACACGTGTCACGATGGGTTATTACGTGGCTCACAAACAAGGAAAGAAAGTCTATCAGATAGACGACCATTTGGCCATGACCATCGCTGGAAGCGTCGCTGACGCGCAACGCGCCGTCGACGTATTGACCACTAACGCGAAACTGTATAAGATCGAGTTGGGCAGACCGTTGCCAGTGAGTTCTGCCGCGCGATTGCTTGCAAACCTTCTGTTCTCCGCAAGATACGTTCCTCTCCTTGCGCAGGTCTTGGTTGGCGGAGTGGACGATACTGGAGCGCACGTCTTCTCAATTGACCCGTTCGGCAGTCTTACGGAAGAAAAGTATGTCTCCACAGGCTCCGGTTCACCACTAGCTTACGGTATTCTGGAGGACAAGTTCAAAGAAGGAGCCCATCTGAAAGAAATGCTTCCCGTTATAGTCAAAGCTGTAAATGCTGCGATGAAACGTGACTCGGCGAGCGGAGACAGTTTCAACGTCGCAGTGATCGACTCGAAAGGCTATAGAGAACTGAGTGAAAAAGAGAAAAAGCAGCTTCTGGCAGATTGAGGAAATGGACAGTGTCTCCAAATTCTGACAAAGAGAAAATCGAAATCAGTCAATACATCTTAGAACATGTTCCAAAAGAGGCTGAAGTGACCAGAATAGAGTATGAAGCTTCGACGCTGGCTGTCTATACAAAGCGACCAGAGATTCTGGTTGAACAAAGCAGTGTGATCGCCAACATAGTCAATGTTATACGGAAAAGAATTGTCATCCGTTCTGATCCTTCTGTACGGGTTCACGAAGTCGAAGCCGAAAAAATCGCTCGAGACATAGTCCCTGCAGAAGCCGAAGTGACTGACATAAACTTCGATCCGAGTCTTGGCGAGATAATCATCGACGCAAAGAAACCGGGACTTGTTATCGGAAAAAACGGAACAGTGCTTCAGGAAATTATTAAACAGACAAGATGGCGCCCTCATGTTCTGAGAAGCCCGCCGCTTAAATCAAAAATAGTCTCACACATGCGACACTACCTGCATTCCGAGAGCAAAGAAAGAGAGCGTGTGCTTCGAACGATAGGTGAGAGGATTTTCAGGCCTAAGGCTTTCGAAGTTGGCGATGTCCGAATAACCGCCCTTGGAGGCGTTCAAGAGGTAGGAAGATCCGCATTTCTTCTCCAAACCCGCGAGAGCAACGTACTACTTGACTGCGGCGTCAACCCCGGCTCAACAAGGCCTTTTGAAGCTTTTCCGAGACTTGACAACCCAGCGTTTGAGCTTGAATCCCTGGATGCAGTCGTCATAAGCCATGCCCATCTTGACCATTGCGGTCTCGTGCCGTTTCTGTACAAATACGGTTACGATGGTCCTGTATACTGTTCTGCCCCAACTTCAAACCTGATGACGCTGCTGCAACTTGACTACTTGGACGTAGCTGGCAAACAAGGAACGACACCGTTCTACGATCAGAAAGACGTCAGAGAATGCGTTCTGCATACACTCCCATTGAGATATGGCGTGGTCACCGATATAGCTCCAGACGTACGACTGACCCTTCATAACGCTGGACACATTCTGGGTTCGTCAATGGTACATCTTCACGTGGGTGAAGGCTTGCACAACGTCGTTTACACGGGTGATTACAAGTATTCAAGAACAATGCTGCTTGAAGCGGCAACAACAGAGTTCCCAAGAGTTGAAACAATCATTACCGAGAGCACTTACGGTGGCCCAGATGACTTGATGCCTTCACGCGTCGAAGCCGAAGAGAAGTTGACTTCGATTGTGAATCAGACTCTTGAACGCAAGGGTAAAGTTCTCATTCCGGTTCCAGCGGTCGGCAGAGCTCAGGAAATAATGCTCATTCTCGACGGGTACATGAAACGCGGAATGATGAAAGAAGCTCCTGTGTTCATAGAGGGCATGATTTCGGAAGCAACAGCGATACACACAGCGTTCCCCGAATATCTCGGTCGAGAAGTCCGCAACAGTATTCTGCACGATGGCATTAACCCGTTCCAGTCTGACTACTTTACGATTGTCGAGCATCCAAGCGTGAGACAGGAGATACTGGACGGTAAACCCTGCATTGTGATGGCAACCTCAGGGATGCTTGAAGGCGGACCAGTAATAGAATATTTCAAGAGCTTAGCAGACAACGAAAACAACACGGTAGTATTTGTGAGTTACCAGATCGAAGGAACAATGGGCAGAAGAGTACAGAAGGGGCTAAACGAAGTCATGTTAATGACTGCTGAAGGCAAGATGGACGTTGTCAAAGTTCGGTTGCGTGTTGAATCGATAGAAGGGTTCTCTGGGCATTCGGACAGGCGGCAAATATTTAACTACGTGACTCACCTCAGACCGAAACCAGAGAGAGTTGTGGTCTGCCACGGTGAAAGGGTCAAATGCTTGAGCATGGCAAACTTCATTGAAAGAAGATGCGAAATAAGAGCCTTTGCTCCTGCGCTGATGGAAACTTTCAGGCTGCTGTAGGAATAGGTTCGTTCGATACAGGCACTTTTTCCCGCCAGACTTTTACGCTGGGCGGACATACGACAACACGTTCTTCACCGAGCCTTGCGATGTCTCCGCCGATCGACTCAGAAAACTCGCACAGATCGTTCACAGCACGCTTCACATCATCGATGCTCTTGTTTGCCAGAGGCGTTATCCTGAGAATCAGGATGTTTCCAGATTTGACTTCTGTTTTGATAGATTCAAGGTCCGCCAAATCCCGAAGCGGCATCGCCTTCAAATAAACCTTGCCAGAACTACCTTTGACTTCGGTCTCCTTCTCCTCCTTCTTGGGTTTGCGAAGTATACCTAGTCCCGGCAAGCTTCTCCTCTCAACATTCTATCGGCGTTCAAGAGTTTAAGTTTTTCTTATCTGTTCGTTGGAATGGTTATGGAGAATGACCTAATAAAACATTCTATCGGTTCCCTGCCTCCAGCTTTTCTGTTCGACTAGCTCGCGAGACCCAGTTCTTTGATTACGTTCCACGTCTTGTCTCCAACGTGGTGCAAGTTTTTGATCACAATTCCTTGTCTGACACTTCGCATTTCTTCAGCTCCATAGAGAGCTTCGCCTACGGCAAGTGGTTTACCATACCGTTCATCTACAACATATACGAAACTGCCTTTCTCAAACTGCCCTTCAACCTTCCTGATTCCAGGCGCCATCACGTTTGCACCCTTGCAAACGAATGGGATGGCTCCCATATCGACTACGGCCTTTGGCGCAAGGCGAAAAAATTCCTCGAACCTCAAAGTCGGACGTATGCTTCCATCAGCTTTGAAAAGAGCCGGTTTTCCGTTTATGACAACAAGCTCAACAGTCTCAGTTTCTAGAACCTCAACATCAATTTTCCCTCCAAACAATTGGGTCAGACTAGCTCCAAGTTTTTCCTGCGCCATTTGCACAAGCGCTTTCACTTCTTTCGTCTTCAAAAAATGCCGTCTTCGTTTTTCAGGCATTCCGCACATCTCTGAGATAGGTTTAAATGTTAAGGGTTAGGTATAAAGGCATAACAGTTTAGGTTTGAGGGTCAAACAATGAGCGAAATGACAACCGAAATCCTTGAACAAAACCTCGGAAAAACAGTGCTAGTGCGGCTGAAGGGTGGCAAGAGCCTCCGCGGAAAACTCAAAGGTTTCGATCAGCATTTGAACCTAGTTCTGGAAGAGACTGAAGACACGACGACCTCAGAAAATGTCAGAAAACTCGGAGTCATAATAGTCCGAGGAGACAACGTAGTGCTGATTTCTCCACCTCCAGGGTGACCTAATTGGGAAAAGGAACACCCTCATTTGGCAAACGCCAAGGGAAAACCGTTCACATAAAATGCAGGCGTTGTGGCAGAAGATCTTATCACGTCACCAAGAAAAGATGTTCAGCCTGCGGTTATGGAGACAGCAAAGTCATCAAAGCATACTCGTGGCGCGTCAAAACTCTGAATAGAGCAAGAATTCGATAG
>DATEYW010000090.1:0-3757 GCA_035256045.1 Bathyarchaeia archaeon
AAACAATGTTCGCGGCTCATCTCTAGACCCTTCCGCAGATCAGGAAAAAGTCCTGACTTCAAAAGTCGGACTTGACGCCACAAGGCCTTTCTCAAAACCCAAAGAGAAGTTCGAAAGGGCCACAATTCCACCGAACAAGGATCTTGAAAAGTCAGTTCACAAGTTACGCTGGAAATAGCTTTCCCAGACTTGGACTAACCTAAATAGCAAGTTGTTAGAAAAGAGAAGCGGTGAGATTCTGTTGGCGCAAGACAAGCAAAAACCAAGCGAAGCCAGTCTGAGAGTTGGGGATGTCATGGTTAAAGAGGTCATAACCATAGATGAGGACCTGACTGTCAAAGAAGCTGCAGATATAATGAACAAATTTGAGATTGGCTGCGTAATTGCGGTGAGAAAAGGGAAGGCCATGGGAATCTTGACCGAACGAGATTTGTTGAAGAGGGTAGTCGGTGAAGGAAAAGACGCTTCAAAGATCAAGATTAAAGACGTCATGACCAGCCCTCTAGTTGTGACAGAACCGGATATGGATCTGGGAGAAGCCGTTAGGTTAATGTTCAAGATGAAGATCAAGAAGCTTCCAGTGGTTCATGGAAAGAAACTCGTAGGCCTAATAAGCCTAACCGACATTGCCCGTTTTCAGCCTCAGATGATAACAATACTGAAGCAACTGGCAGCAAGACAGGCTCCACCCAAAAGCATGCAAAAAGTCATCGATCGTTACGTCGTGTAGCCCTCATCGGACTCAGGATTTGTTCGAAAGAAGTATAAATCTGCGTTTTCACTTCTGATACGATGAAAACACTAGTCCTGAAAGTGGACCCGCGAAGACCCAGCAAGGAGAAGATTTGTACCGCGGCGAACTTGATCAAACGAGGTGGGCTTGTTGCATTTCCCACCGAAACGGTTTACGGTCTCGGAGCAGATGCCCTGAATGCTGAGGCGGTTTCGGCGGTTTTTGAGGCTAAGAGGCGCCCGCTTGATAATCCTCCCATAGTTCATATCGCCGATGTCAAGACTGTGCGCAGGCTGGCCGTCGAAGTCCCAACTAAAGCCAAAAGATTGATGAAAGCATTCTGGCCTGGACCTTTGACTCTGATTTTGAAGCGTTCCAAGAATGTTCCTGAAGTGACAGTGGCCGGCTTGGATACGATCGCTATCAGGATGCCTAGTCACAACGTTGCTCTTGCATTGATAAGAAGCAGCGAATGCCCCATTTCTGCTCCGAGTGCAAACCTTTCAGGAAAGCCTAGTCCAACTTCAGCGAAGCATGTACTTGAAGATCTTGACGGCAGAATTGACGCTGTTCTAGATGCTGGTCCGACGAGAATCGGTGTCGAATCAACGGTGTTGGATCTGACCGTCGAGCCGCCGGAGGTTTTGCGCCCAGGCGGTGTATCTTTTGAATCTTTGAAACAAATCCTTGGAGAAGTAAGACTCAACCCTGTGGTAACTGCTGAAAAGGCGATGGATGTCGAAAAAGTGAGTTCGCCAGGGATCAAGCATAAGCATTACGCTCCCGACGCGGATGTCCTGATTGTTGAAGGCGAACTGGCACCTAAGATAAGAAAAATCAATGAACTTGTCAGTCTTTACAGACTTCGAGGCAAGAAGGTAGGCGTTCTCTGCACAGACGAAACCGAAGAATGCTATGAAGCAGATTTGATAAAACCGCTTGGAAGCAGAAAGAATTTGACGGCTGTTGCTCACAATTTGTTCAGACTGCTAAGAGAATTTGATGCAGAAAAAACAGATGTAATTATTGCCGAAGGATTGCCCACTGAAGGATTAGGATTAGCTATAATGAACAGGCTTCGCAAAGCTGCATGTTTCAACATAGTTAAGGTTTAGTCTGCTTTGGCTTTTTGTTGGCTCCGCTTCTGCTAATGTGCATATTCAAATAGTCTTTTCCATACGGAAAACACCATTCAAAGTATTTCTCGCATGGAAAATCTGAACAGTCGCGCATGCAGTAGGCAACGCCGCGATTAACAGCGCAATCTAGGACCAGACAAAGCGTCCCTTTGCCTCCCCAACGTGTGTGCACCTTTTCTTTGGCCACTGCTTCGATTCCAGAGCTGCAGACACAGCCCTGGGTTCTGTGTAAGCCGCAGACATCGCAGCAGATTCCGCATGCAGCTACATGTTTCATAACAACGGTCTACCTGAGCATGGGCATTTTGATGTGTTTTTCCTTTGCTATTCTCTGCGCCTTTTCGTAACCTGCGTCTGCGTGTCGCACGATTCCTATTCCTGGATCTGTCGTCAGAACGGTGGTTATTCTTTTTTCCATTTTCTTTGTTCCATCTGCTACGAGGCACATGCCAGCGTGGATACTGTAGCCGATGCCGACGCCTCCGCCATGGTGAACGCTGACCCATGTTGCTCCGCTGACCGCGTTTATCAAAGCGTTCAATATAGGCCAGTCTGCTATTGCGTCGCTTCCGTCTTTCATGCCTTCAGTCTCGCGATTTGGTGAGGCTACGCTTCCGCAGTCTAGGTGGTCTCGTCCTATCCAGACTGGACCCGAGAGGCTTCCATCACCAACCATTCTGTTTATTATCTTTCCGAATTTCGCTCTTTCTCCGAAGCCGAGCCAGCAGACTCGTGCGGGTAGCCCTTGGAACTTGACTTCTTGTCTAGCTTTCTTTATCCAACGGCACAGCCCTTTGTCGTAAGCGAATTCTTTCAGAACGACGTCGTCGAGTTTGCGAATATCTTCCTCGCTACCCACGAGCGATGCCCAACGGAATGGCCCTTTGCCCTCGCAGAACATGGGACGAATGTATCTTTGCACAAAACCCGGATAGGCAAAAGCGTCTTGGTATCCAGCTTTGAGCGCTTGCTCGCGAAGATTGTTGCCGTAATCAAACGTTATGGCTCCTTTTCGCATCATCTTTACCATGGTTTCAACATGTGTCCGCATGCTTTTGTAAGAAAGATCAACATACTTGCCAGGATCGCTTTTCCTCAGATCATCTGCTTCTCTCTTGCTCATGCCTAGGGGGTAATATCCGTTTAATGGGTCATGGGCGCTGGTTTGATCGGTCACTACGTCAGGTACGACTCCGCGTCTCAGAATCTCAGGAAGTACTTCTCCAGCATTACCGAGGAGACCTATGCTTCTGGGAACAGCTTTTTCCTTTGCTTCCAGAACAAGTCGGAGGGCTTCGTCCAGACTATCTGTCCAAGTCTCTAGGTATTTGTGTTTCAATCTGCGGTCGATAGCTGACTTGTCCACCTCTACTACAAGTGCGATGCCTTCGTTCATTGTTACAGCCAGCGGCTGAGCGCCACCCATCTCGCCTAAGCCCGCTGTCAGTACAAGTTTTCCTTTCAGAGTTCCGCCGAAGTGTTCTCTTCCGATTTGAGCAAGTGTTTCGTAGGTTCCCTGCAAGATTCCCTGAGTTCCGATGTATGCCCAAGAGCCTGCCGTCATCTGTCCGTACATGATGAGACCTTTCTGCTCAAGCTCGTAAAAGTAGTCCCAATTTGCCCATTTCGGAACCAACATTGCATTGACGATGAGAGCTCTAGGAGCGTGTTCATGAGTTTTGAAGACGGCCACAGGCTTACCGCTTTGTATGAGCATTGTCTCATCAGGCTCCAGGTTGATCAAAGTTTCAACGATGCCGTCGAAACAATCCCAATTGCGAGCAGCCCGACCAGTTCCACCGTAGACGATCAGCCTTTCAGGGTCTTTGGCAACATTCGGGTCAAGAACGTTGCTTAGCATTCGCAAAATCCCTTCAATCTGCCA
>DATEYW010000091.1:0-2055 GCA_035256045.1 Bathyarchaeia archaeon
GGGGGCTGACACTTGGTCAGCAATTTTGCTTCTGTAGAATTCTGTTATCAGGGCCGCTCTTTCTGGAGATATGTACGGTCTAGTAGCTACACTCTGTTCTCTTAGTTTCCTTATTCTTTCTTTCACGTCATCCTCCTCCAATTCCTACTTTCAGTCCAAAAGCCTCCATTTTGTTCTTCACCGATTTTACCTTCTTGTCGGTCGGAGGCTGGATTTTGTTTAGCTTGTAGGGTTTGCCTAGGTTCTTGTACTTCTGGATCCCAGCTCTGTGATAAGGAAGAAGATTTATCTGCTGTATGTTGGGCAATGAGCTAATGAACTTGGCAGTTTCGGCAACGTTCCTATCGTCATCGTTTATGCCAGGTATTATCGGAAAACTGACCACGATGTTGCTGCCCTTTTCTGCTAGTTTTTCGAGATTTCTGAGGATTTGCTTGTTTGAAACGCCTGTGAATTTCATGTGTCTTTGGTCATCAATGATTTTGATATCATAAAGAAAAAGATCAACCTTGCTGCATATTCCGTCGATGATTTCAGGTTGCGAATATCCGCAGGTGTCCAATGTGGTGTGTAAAGCTCTATTATTGCATTCGTCGAGAAGAGCTTTGAGGAATTCAGGTTGCAGAAGCGGTTCTCCTCCAGAAAATGTTACTCCTCCGCTCGACTCTTCGTAGAAAGCCCGGTCCTTCTCTATTTCCTCAACTACTTTTTTCACGCTCATCTCTT
Source organism: Bathyarchaeia archaeon (assembly GCA_035256045.1). Lineage (GTDB taxonomy): Archaea > Thermoproteota > Bathyarchaeia > Bathyarchaeales > Bathycorpusculaceae > DASPPK01. The sequence goes on from DATEYW010000091.1 coordinate 727, forward strand.
TTCCAGCGATTGACAGTGCTTCAGATGAACATGCGTCGGAGCAGTCACTACATAGAACACACTTTTCTCTGTTGATGGATATTCCAAGAGTTGCGGATGATATTGCATGTTGGTGACATTTTTCGACACACTCACCGCAACTGATGCATCTGCTTCTCCTGAAGACCAGTTCAGGTTTTGGGTTTTGCCCTTCTGGGTTGTGACACCACCAACAACGTAAAGGGCATCCTTTGAAGAATACAGCTGTGCGAATACCGGGGCCGTCATGAATAGAATACTTTCGAACGTCAAAGATCATGCCCTTTTTCATAGATGTTGCCTACATTTCCAGATGTCGAGCGTTTGCTATAGATCTTTCGTCAGGAACAGCTGACTCAATTTTCCATTTCTGGTGACTCAATGCTTTCCGAAATCAAGACCGCTATGAGCAACATTCCATTCATGCACAAAAGCTTAATCTGAAACTTGCCTCGTTAGAGACTTTTAAATAGCGTGAATGAAGATGGGCGTTGTAAAGACGAGTTTCGAAGAATCATTGTACAAAGACGTTATTTCCAAAGGCAGATGTACGAGCTGTTCCGCATGCGTAATAGTGTGCCCCTACAAATGTCTGGAATATCACAAAGGAGAACCAGTTCTGAAGACGGACTGCAAGATCTGCGGTATATGTGCTCAAGTCTGTCCTCGCTATGGTTCTTCCCAAAGCGAAGTTCAGAAATTCGTTTTCGGCAGAGAAAGCGCAGAAAGCGAGCCCTTCGGGATCTATCGCCGAATCGTTGCCGCTAGGGCGACGGACGAGAGAATCTTGAAGGTTTGCCAAGACGGAGGAATCGTGACAACACTTTTGATTCATGCCCTAACCAGCGGTTCCATCGATGGAGCAGTTGTCTCAGGCCTGAGTCAAACACGACCTCTATTTCCAGCGTCACAAGTAGTGACTACTTCTGAAGGTGTCTTGGATTGTGCTGGCACGAGATATTTCTGCTCTCCTAACCTATTCGCTGTTCCAGAAGCCTTGAAAAATCATGCAAAAATCGCTTTTGTAGGAACTCCCTGTCAAGTTCTTGCCCTTCGAAAATTGCAGATGCTAAACATGAAAAAATATGCCGCGAGTATGGAGTTTGTGATTGGGCTCATGTGTTCAGAGAGTTTCAGCTATGAAGGACTCATGGAGAAATACATTCATGAGAAATTGGGCTGCAACTTGAGCGATATCAAAAACATGAACATTAAGGGGAAGATGCTAATCACGATGAAAAATGGTCTGGTTCAGGAGATACCTCTTTCAGAAGTCAGGCAATTTGCGCGTGGAAATTGCAGAGTCTGCGG
>DATEYW010000092.1:0-9271 GCA_035256045.1 Bathyarchaeia archaeon
AGTGTTGTAAATGTAAAAGCTTGCCCTTGCCGACGAACTCAATTCGAATATTTCGTGAAGTGGCTGGGCGCAATGAAAACCGCTGCGCACCATTATACCATAATTATCAAGAAATAACGCGATGTCGTGGGAACTCAAACCTTTGATTCCGAACGGAATTATGCCGGATTTTGAAGAGACATTTTTCGTTCCATAAACCTCCACGCCACAAGCGCAGTCTAGCATTCGAGATAAGGCGTATTCAGTGAGTGTCTGCTCATGTTTTTTCACGTTCTCCATGCCTAAACGCTTAAGATACTTCACGGCCGCCGCTAACCCAACAGCCCCTTCAACATTGGGTGTTCCAGCTTCGAACTTCCAAGGAAGCTCATTCCAACGAATCGAACAACTTTTTGTCTTCCTGTCAAATGAGACGTCTCGTATCATCTCGCCTCCTCCTTGGAAAGGTTCCATTTTTTCTAACAGATCACGTTTACCGTAAAGAACTCCAATTCCCATTGGTCCAAGCATCTTGTGACCCGAAAATCCCAGAAAATCCGCGTCTAAGTCTTTGACGTTAACTGGTATGTGGGCAACTGACTGGGCGCCATCTACCAAAACCAGCGCGTCATGCTCATGCGCTATTTTCGCGACCTTCTTTATGTCGTTGACTGTTCCTGTGACGTTTGACACATGAGACAAACAGACCAGCTTGGTCTTTTTCGAAATTAGGCTTCCGAACGAGTCGTAGTTCAACGTTCCATCGGCATTCAAATCAATGTATCTTACCTTGAAACCAACTATCTTTGACACTATTTCCCAAGGAACTATGTTGCTGTGGTGCTCCATTAGCGAAAGGATTATTTCGTCATTTCTCCCAAGGTTTCGTAGTCCCCATGAGTACGCGACTAAGTTTATGGCTTCAGTCGTTCCTCTTACGAAAACCGTTTCTTGCATACTCTCCGCGCGTATGAATTTGGCTACTTCCTCGTGAGCATCCTCGTAGAGTTCTGAAGCTTCTTGCGACAGCGTGTGCACTGCGCGGTGTACGTTTGCATTGTGCTTCTCATAGAAGTCCGTTATTGCCTCGATCACTTGCCGTGGCTTCTGAGAGGTTGCCGCGTTGTCAAAGTAGACGAGCGGATAACCGTTTACTTTGCGCTTCAGAATTGGGAAGTCCTCTCTGATCTTGTCAGGGTCGAACATCATTTTCCTTCTGCTGATTTCAGCCTTTTTTCAAGCATCTTCGCAAGTTGTTCTTCTTCCAAAGCCTGCTTTTCCTCTACGCTAGGCTCTTTCTGTAACCAGCTGGGGATTGATCCCTTGAGAGCGTAGAATTTTCGTATCGCCCTCTTTAAGGCGCCTACGGCTAGTATACCACAGTGGAACTTCACGGTGGGTAATCCTCCGACTGCTTCTGCAACGCTTTTGTAGGATATGTTCCACGCATCTGCAAGATTCATGCCTTTCACCATCTCTGTGACCACGCTAGAAGTGGCGATGTTTGCGGCGCAACCGTAGCTCTCGAAAGACGCTTTCTCTATCATTTCTTTGTCATCTATTTTCAAGTAGAATGTTATCATGTCGCCGCACATAGGGTTGCCTGCAACGGCTGACACACTGGCGTCTTCCATTTTTCCAAGGTTTTTCGGATTCCTAAACAAGTCTAATATTTTCGGATTATAGGGAAGTGGTGCACGTGACAATCTATCCCGCTCCTGTAGAGCCAGTTATTCTTCTTATTCGCTCAACTGCCTTTGGAATTACTTCTAGAGCATAGTTTATGTCTTCTTCGGTGTGAACCCTCGAAACTTTCATCAAGAGGCTGCCGTGTGCCTGATCAAACTTCTTTCCTATAGCAACCAAGACGTGGCTAGGCTGCAGCAATCGTCTAGAACATGCGCTTCCACTCGAGACGTAGACACCGTTCAAACTGAGTTCTATAGTTAGTGCTTCACCTTCGCACCTCAGAAAGCTAATGTTTACGTTATCAGGAACGCGTTTCGATCCAATCGGTCCGTTAGATTCGACTTCCACTATCGTGCACATTACTCCTTCCACGAGCATGTCTCGAAGCAACTGCATTCTCATCCTGTTTTTCTCAAAATCCTGAAAAGCCAGTTCCGACGCTTTTGTGAAGCCAACGATCAACGGAGTGTTCTCTACTCCCGGCCACAGCCTTTGAGTACCGATCTGACCTTCCAAAATCCTTTCAAGTTCAACACCTTCCTTCACGTACAAACAACCTACCCCGCGAGGCCCAAGGATTTTGTAGCTACTGACAGTCGCCAAATCTACATTCAGAGCTCTCACGTCGAACGGAACTCTGCCAAACGCGTCCGAAGCGTCTGTGTGAAAAAGAGTTTCAGCATTTCTGTCCTGAACTATTTCAACGGCCTCTCGGATCGATTGGATCGTGCCAATCTCATGATTGACAGCCGAAAGACTTACTAAGGCTGTTTCATGATCAACAACTTCGTTTAACCTATCCAGATTCAGAAAGCCTTCATGGTCAACGGGGATTTTTATTACTTTGAAACCGGTTTTCTGAAGTAACTCGGCAACTTGAATGACATTTATGGGCTCAATCTCCGAGATAACGATGTTCCTCGTCTTCTCTTCTAATGAATGAACCATTCCGAAGATAGCCAGGTTATTCGCTTCTGTTTCTCCAGGCGTGAAGTTGATGTCTTCGGGGTTCTTGCATCCCAAGAAAGACGCCATTTTTTGCGACGATTCCATTATGGTTTCTAACGCTTCCCAGCCTGGTTTATGAGTCAGAGTTGGATTGCCATAACCGATTCGACTGAAATATGGCAACATAGCATCCACAACTTCATTAGGAACCTGTGTGGAATTCTCAAGGTCAAAGTACACCTCACGTTTCAGTCTTTTATGGGCGTCCAACAACGCTTTGACGTTTTCGACCATCGGATTCAGACCTTTAGGGCATACACTGTTTCTAGTAGTCACCCTTCCTAATAGAAAAACGTAACCCAGAAGCCGCGAGTTTTCAGACAAGTAACACTTTAAACAGTCTCAGCGATTATGCTTGTGTTGAATCAAGGAGATGGGCACGCAAAAGTGAAAATCACTGATTTACCGATACCGGACGTGGTCAAAGAATTAATCATCACGTCAGGAATTGTTGACCTTTATCCTCCACAGGAAGAAGCGATAAAGGCAGGCGTGCTTGAGGGCAAAAACCTTGTTCTGGCGAGTCCGACGGCTTCTGGAAAGACTCTGATAGCTGAATTATGTGGGCTCAAACATGTTTTGGAAAAGAATGGCAGAGTGATCTATCTTACACCGTTGAGAGCTTTGGCAAACGAGAAATTCGATGAATTCGGAAAATACACTGCGATCACAAAGAGGGATGGAAGAAGAATAAGGGTCGGCATCAGCACCGGCGACTTTGACAGTACGGACCAATGGCTAGAAAGGTATGACGTAATCATAACAACGAATGAGAAAGCTGACTCTCTCCTGAGACATCGGGCCAAATGGATGGATGAAATCTCTCTTGTCATAGCCGATGAGGTACATCTCCTGAACGATGCCGAGCGCGGACCAACATTAGAAGTAGTGTTGGCACGACTGATGCAGGTCAACCCTGACGTCCAAATCCTCGCTCTTAGTGCAACGATAAGCAATGTAGACGAAATCGCGGAATGGCTCAGAGCAAAACAGGTCACAACCGAGTGGCGTCCTGTCTCACTGAAAGAAGGCGTGCTCTTACATGATGAGATTCAGTACAAAGACGGAGACGCTCGGAAGATAGAGAGAAAGACAAGAGACCCTGCTACAAATCTGGCGTTGAGCACGGTGAAAACAGGCGGTCAAGCGCTTATCTTCTCGTCGACACGCAAAAACGCGGTAACGATGGCAAAGAAGTTGGCAGGCGAACTCGTCCTTGCCCTGTCTAAACCTGTCAAGCGTGCCGTTGAACACGAGGCCGAAAGAATCCTCTCAACGGGTGAACGAACCCGACTTGGCGAATCGCTAGCAGAACTTGTTAGGTGCGGCACAGCCTTTCACCATGCAGGATTGAGCGGCGGACACAGAAGAATAGTCGAAGATTCTTTCCGGGACGGAAAGATCAAAGTTTTAACAGCTACGCCAACTCTGGCTTTCGGCGTCAACCTGCCAGCACGAACAGTCATAATTCAGGATTACAGACGTTTCGAGGCAGGATACGGTTACTACCCCATCAGTGTGTTAGAGTACAAGCAGATGGCAGGCAGAGCAGGAAGACCCAAATACGACAAGACTGGAGAAGCTCTCCTTATCGCCAAGACAAGTGACGAAGCAGACTACCTCGTTCAGAGCTACATTCTCGCAAGACCAGAGCGAATCTGGTCAAGACTGGCCGTTGAACGAATAATGAGGTCACACGTGCTTGCTACCATCGCCGCTGATTTCGCACATACTGAAAATGGCATATACGAATTCTTCGGAAAAACATTCTATGCTTATCAATATGACGTAGACGCCATCAAGAGCATAGTAGCGAAAATCCTGAAATTCCTGTACGACGAGGAAATGATCGAGGTTCTCCGCGAAAACATCAATGCAACCAAATTCGGAAAACGAGTCAGCGAACTGTACATAGACCCTGTTTCGGGGATCACAATACGTGACGCACTGAAAAGAAAAACAAACCGTCTGACAGAGATAAGTCTCCTACATATGATCTCTCACACGCCTGACATGGGACCCGTCTTGCGTCCCTACTCAAATGAAATAGACCAAATAGCATTGTTCATGGAGGAACACAGACAGGAATTGCTTTTCACCCCTCCAACAGAATGGGAAGATAACATTGGATATGAAGAATTTCTGGGACAAATCAAAACCGCAATGACGCTCAACGCATGGATTGATGAGATGAGTGAAGACTGGCTCATGGACAGATTCAGAGTGCAGCCAGGAGACCTCTACAGAACGCTTGAAAGCGCAAAATGGTTGCTTCACGCTACGCACGAGTTGGCCATTCTTTTTGGCAACAAAGAGATGTTGCCCTTGACCTTCGAAGTGGAGCAGAGGGTTGAGAAAGGAGTGAAAAAAGAACTGTTGCCGCTAGTTAGACTTGAGGGAGTTGGCAGAGTTCGAGGAAGAATAATATTCAACTCTGGATACAAAACGATTGAAGATATCAAGAACGCCAAGGTTGAGGACCTGACCAATCTGCCCTTGATCGGCCCGAAGCTAGCTAAGAAAATCAAGGAACAAGTTGGCGGTTTCGTAAAGAAAGACGTTTGGGAGAAACTGGAAAAACAAAGCGAATGGAAGCAAAGAGCACTGACGGAATACTAGGAAAACGACACATTAACCTTCAAAAAAAGAACATGGAAAAAAGCGTGCGCAGTGCGTCAGGTCAGAATGACAATAGTCTATTTTGGCAACCGAGCTTTGCGTTCGTTCACAGTCATGTTTACCGCCAAGTCCACCTGTCCAATAGCGGTGCCTAGGTACTTCTTTGGATTCAAAGCTACTGCGATTTCTTTTTCGGTGAGATTTCTTCTGATCGCCTCGTCTTCCAAAAGCACGCTTTTCAAAGGCTTCTTCTTGAGCTCACTGGTTATTGTCAGCTTTCGTAGAAGTTCATGGGCCGTTTGTCGACTCATACCTTTCTTAGTTAGAACGATCATTACGGATTCAGCCATGAATCGTCCTTGAGTAATCGCAAGGTTCTTCAGCATCCGTTTTTCATCGATACGCAGAGTGCCCACTATGTTAGTCATCAAGAAAAGCAAATAGTCCGTGAGGACACAAGTCTCTGGAAGCAGAAACCGTTCAGTTGAAGATTGTGTGAGGTCTCGTTCATGCCAAGTCGTCATGTCTTCTAACGCAGGCACGACGAGGCTTCTTACGATTCGAGCCAAACCGCATACTCGTTCGCACAGCTCCGGATTCCGTTTCTGAGGCATGGTCGAACTGCCAACCTGTTTGTCCAGTTCAAAGTATTCGAACATCTCACCGATTTCGGGTCTCTGCAATTCTCTAATCTCCGTGGCGAAATTCTCTAATGAAGATGAAGCAATAGCCAGTACACATGCAAGCTCTGCGAGACGATCTCTCTGGACGATTTGAGTTGAAATGTCAGCGGCTTTGATTCCAAGCCTATCCATCACAAGTTGTTGGATCTGCTGCGCGTGGTCTCCTAAACCCGCTTGAGTGCCCACGGCTCCACTCATTTTGCCGACTAAAACACGTTCCTTGCACTGTTGGAGCCGCTGAACGTGCCGCGAAACTTCGCGCATCCAGACGGCAAACTTGAAGCCCAATGTTATGGGCAATGCATGCTGTCCATGCGTCCTTCCTGCCAACACCGTGCGTTTGTATCGGATGACCTTCTCCATCAATACGTTTTCAAAGCCGTCAAGCCTTTTCTCAATGATTCCAAGAGCCTCCTTCAGCAAAAGAGCGTTCGCGGTGTCAACGATGTCATAGCTAGTGGCTCCCAGGTGAACATAACTACCACTTGGTCCGCAAACCTCGGATAGAGCTCGAACTAGAGAGGCCACGTCATGCTTTATCTCGGATTCAATTTCCTTGACGCGAGCCATCTTCACGTATTTCAAAGAAGCCTTAGCTTCAATCCTTTCAGCATCATACCGAGGTATGTCACCGACTTCCGCATGTGCCCAAGCCAACGCTGCTTCAACGTCGAGCATCTTCTGAACGCGGTTTTCTTCCTCGAATATTCCTCTCATTTCAGGAGTTCCGTGGCGACCAGTATCTATAGGGAGAATCGGCAAGTTGCTCTAGCCTCGCAACTAGAGTGTATCCTCTGAAGATTAATGTCTTGCCAAATCTGTCATGGCCTTGAAATAGACTTTTTCTCACACGTCAAGAGACGCTTGGAAAGAATCTTCGACGCGAGGTTTCACTGAGACAGTTCTGGCCTTGAAACTTGTGCGATAGATATTTACTAAGCCAAACCTTAACGATTACAGTTCAATCTCGCCAGGTACACCACAATGGGTGCAGTGATAGCCCTTCTCAATAAGCACGATGAAGACATAACCAAAGCAGCCTCAACAATGCTCAGCGCCCTGAGTATCAGGAAAACAGAGGCTTATGGAGTAGCCTCACCCTCGATTGTCAGACATGAAAAATCGGTTGAGAAACTACTGTCTCAAAACCTAAATTCAAGCGTTGCCATTGGTCACGCATCGGTTAAGATTCTTCCTCAAGATAGAGAGCAACCTCTTCAAATAGGAAAAACTTCATTAGTTTTCGAAGGCAGAATTTTCCATCATCAAAGACTGAGACCCCATCAATCGAAATGCGCTCTGAAACCATCGGAAATAACCCTTGAAGGCGTCAAGAGGCTCATCAAACAAGCCGAGGGTGATTTCGTCTTCGTCACGATGAATTCTGACGAACTCGTCGCTGGCAGAGATGTTTTGGGAGCTAGACCTCTTTACTATGGAGAAAACGCAATTCTGGCAGGTTTGGCTTCTGAGCGCAAAGCTTTGTGGAAGATCGGGATTGGACACGTGAAAACCTTTCCTCCGGGGATGATTGCCAAGGTGAATAGACAAGGATTCAAGTTCAGTGTCATTAGAAGGATCATTAACTCAAGACCTGGAAATCTGACGATGGGAGGTGCTTCCGAGAAACTGGAGCAGTTGCTTAGAAAAGCGGTCAACCATCGAATAGCAGGGTTGGAGAGTGTTGCAGTAGCTTTTTCTGGAGGATTGGATAGCAGCATAATTGCTTCATTGTCTAAGAAATCAAAAGTGAACGTACAGTTGATTCATGTGAGTCTCGCGGATCATTCTGAAACAGAGCATGCCAGAAAAGTTGCGGACGAGCTGAAACTCCCCCTGCATTCTTACTTATATCGTGAGAAAGATGTATTCGAGACGCTCCCCTGCGTGTTGGATCTGATTGAAGAGTTTGACCCCGTGAAGACCAGCATTGGAATACCCTTCTATTGGATCGCTGAAAAGGCCAGCCAGTTGAAGCTTAAGGTAATTCTGGCAGGTCAAGGCGCTGACGAGCTTTTTGCCGGCTACAGAAGATATGTCGACAATTACGTTAGCGAAGGGCGTGACCAGGTTCGGCACAGTCTTCATCAAGACGTAGTCAATATGTACAAAAGCAATCTTGAGAGAGACTTCAAAATCTGCAACTTTCACGGTTTAGAATTGAGGCTTCCGTTTGTGACGAATGAACTAGTCCGCTTCGCGCTAAGCCTGCCCGTCGAGCTGAAACTGCAGCCGACGGATAATACACTGAGAAAACTTGTTCTGAGAAACGTGGGGCGCAATCTTGGACTGCCAAGATCGGTGGTCGATAGACCCAAGAAGGCAATACAGTATGCGACGGGAGTGAGCAAGATCCTTAGCAGAACTGCAAAACGTGAAGACTTGACGGTGAAGGAATACTTGCGCAGAGTCTATCAGACTGTCTTCCCAAAGGAGGATGTCACGTGACAAAGACAACTGTGGTTTTTTCACCGAAATATTTAAGACACAATCCAGGCAGAGACCATCCTGAAAGCGCAAAAAGGCTTGCGGCAATCGTTGCAGAATTGAGAAAAGCCCCATTTTTAAGGAGCCATACATGGAAGCTTGTCAGTCCCGTGAAAGCGTCGATCGAACAAGTTGGAATGGTCCATGATCCAAAATACGTTGTATATGTCAAGACCCTGTGCAAGTCTGGCGGAGGGTTATTGGACGCAGGCGATACTCGAGTGTCTGCAGCAAGTTTTGATGTCGCTCTTCACGCCGTAGGAGGAGCGTTGACCGCGGTTGACCACGCCATGCGGGGGCGATCCGACAACGCTCTTGCTCTGGTGAGACCGCCTGGACACCATGCCACAAGGTCTTTTGGACTTGGGTTCTGCATCTTCAACAATGTGGCCGTAGCGGCAGAACACCTGCTTCGAGAATTCAAGCTTGAACGTGTATTAATTCTCGACATTGACTCACACCACGGCAACGGGACTCAAAGCATATTCTACGAGACTGACAAGGTGCTGTATGTGAGTTTGCATGAAGATCCGCGAGATTTTCCAGGAACTGGTTTTCAAGATGAAGTTGGAGACCGGGATGGAAGAGGTTTCAACGTTAACATCCCGCTGCCGCTGAAAACAGGCAATCAAATCTACTTGAAAGCGTTAAGAGAGATTGTTACACCGATCACGCGTGAGTATAAACCACAGTTCATTCTTGTTTCAGCCGGCTTCGATTCACATTACGCAGATCCTGTTGGACGCCTTGGACTCTCAGCGCAGTGTTACGAAAAGGTTTTTGACACTATCACGAACCTGTCTTCA
>DATEYW010000093.1:0-9566 GCA_035256045.1 Bathyarchaeia archaeon
ATCAGTCTCATGGGCGACGTTGTCTACGAAGGCTCAAGGGGTTTAGTCCCAGACTATCTTGGCTTTCTTGGTGCTACGAGCGTCGTCGTTGGCTTGATCGGAGGACTCGGCGATTTCTTGGGTTATGCATTGAGACTTGTAAGCGGCTTTCTGAGTGATCTGACTCATGCCTACTGGGTTTTCATCTTTGTCGGGTATGGTTTGATCGTTTCAATTCCCTTGTTGGGGTTTTCCTATGGCCTCGAACTTGCTGTACTGCTCGTTCTGCTGGAACGTATGGGGAAAGCTTTGAGGTCTCCTTCAAGAGATGCCGTTCTGTCTGTCGTTAGCAAAGACGTTGGTGCAGGGAAAGCGTTCGGTCTGCACGAATTGTTAGATCAGGTGGGCGCCGTGATCGGCCCCAGCGTCGTGGCTTTCGTAATGTTTTCGACCGCGAACAACTTCCATTATGCGTTCGGTTATCTGCTTGTTCCTTTTCTTTTGATGCTCGTCTTCTTGGTGTACACCTACAGAAAGATCGGGTCCAAACCTTTGGAGGTTCCGGTGAAAGCAGGCGACCAGAAGGAGAGAATCGGGAGGCCGTTTTACATCTACACTTTTGCAGTTTTCATGAATACCGTTGGGTTGATACCTTACACTTTGATACTCTTCAAAGTATCCGAGATTGTCAGACCGCTGAATCAAGACTGGATTGTTCCGTTGATTTATGTTTTGATCCAAGGTGTCGATGCGCCAGCCGCATTGCTGTCGGGTTACGGGTTTGACAGGTATGGGATGAAAATCCTTATCGTGCCATTTCTGCTTTCGGTGGTTGCGCCTTTGCTGGCGATGTCTGGCTCGGAGTTGGTTTTGCTTGCCGTAGCCGCTACGTTCTTTGGTCTTGTTCTTGGAATGCAGGAGTCTATCTATCGGGCGGCGGTCAGTAAACTCACGCCGTTGTCCTCAAGAGGCACTGCATATGGGGCTTTTCATACTGTTTACGGTGTTGGTCTTGTGATTGCTGGGGCTGTGTTCGGCTTGTTCATCCAGTTTGGTATACCTTTCTACATTGCCGTTGCGTACGTTCTGATAGTCCAGATAGTTGCGGTTTTGCTTTTACTAAGAGCGGCGCTGGGCAAGAGTTCAGATGCGATTGACCGATCTCAAAGCTAGCGCGGCGGATAGATTCCATGATTATGAATGGTTCGGCGCCTTCCAAGAGTCGACGTTGACGTATCTTCTTCTGGTTTCTGGCACGCTTCTCAACGAATGTTTGACTTGCGCCAGCCATTACTCAAGATTTGAGCTGCAACTTTCTTGTAGATTTCAAAGTCGTGGGACGTGAACAATATGAAAGACACTTCGTCAAGATCGTCTTTGCTTTCCAGAAACCCCTTCACGGTGTTAAGAGCGATTTTGCTGGCGTCATCGATGGGATATCCGTATGCCCCCGTGCTTATTGACGGAAATGCAATGCTGCCAAGCGCTTTTGAGACAGCTAATTCGAGCGAGTTTCTGTAGGCGTCGGCTAGCAGTCTAGATTCATGATGCGAACCGCCTTCCCATATCGGTCCAACAGTGTGGATCACGTACTTCGCCTTCAGGTTTCCGGCAGAAGTGATCACTGCCTTGCCGGTTGGAAGACCTTCAGGCCAGTCGACGGCTCTGATTACTTTGCACTCTTCAAGTATTTTCGGTCCGCCTCTTCTATGAATCGTCCCGTCTACTCCTCCGCCTCCCATCAGAGACGAGTTGGCAGCGTTGACTATGGCGTCCGCCGTGACGTTGGTGATGTCTCCTTGAATGAGGCACACTCTGGTTTTTCCAACTCGAAACTCAGTCTGACTCAATGTTCAGAGCACCTTCATCTGTTGAAGAAGCGTTCCTGCATTTCTACTATCTCTGTGCTGTCCTTTGCCTTCTTATAGCTTTCAAGCCAGTCATGATTTAGATCGAGAAAAGTGTGTCCCCACTTGAAGATTGAAAGCAGTTCTGATGCTTGATTCGTGTGGCCCAGAATCGAAAGGGCTGCTGCCAAAGCTTCAACTGTTGAAAGCTTAGTGGCCTTGCCGAAGTTCACTGGGTTTCCAGCGATCAGAACAGGCAAGCATCGAGAGGTTCCTCTAACGTGTTTTAACAAGACTTTTTCTGCGTGTTCCCAACTGCAGTCGAGAGCCACCAACCCGAAATCTTCGACACGCGCCTTGTCTGCGGGAGAGAAAGCAATCTCAGAAAAGGGATTAAGCACGACGGCCCTCTTGGGCAGGAATCTTATTTGAAGTACTTCGCGGACTAATCCAAAGCGTCTGAGTTTTGCAGCTGAGCATTTTCGAGGGTCGTCCTGTTTCGCGTTGTAGACGACGAGGTTAACGTGTCTTTCCACGGTTCATCCGCACCTTTGAATGATTCATAGGGTCGTTCAGAACATGCGGAATCCATTTGATAAGGTCCGAAGCAACCATGTGAGCACCTTTCCCTTCGAAAACAAAGTCGCCGGCAGCACCGTTTACGAAGGCTCCAGCGACAGCTGCCTCAAAAGGATCGACGTGTTGTGCCAGAAACGCTCCTACAACGCCTGTTAAGACATCTCCCGTTCCGCCGACCGTCATGCCTGGATTGCCGGTGAAGTTAAGTTTGAACTTTGTGCCGTTTGAAATGATGTCAACGCTTCCTTTCAGCAAGACTACAGCATTCAATTTTGCCGCCGTGTTTCTCACGTCTTGGATTTTCTGATCATGATTTTCAGGCAGTTTCTTTCCGGTCAATGTTTCATATTCTCCTGCATGAGGCGTCAACACCGAAGGCACTTTCAATTCTCTCTTGAAGACTGCGAAGGCTTTCAATGCATCTGCATCAAGAACCACAGCTTTGCTGGAACGTTCGACCTCTTCAATTATGAGTCTGACAGCTTCTCGTGTTTCTTCGTGCAGTCCGAGACCTGGACCGACTGCGACCGCGTCACATGCACGGATGAATTGTTTGAGCTGATCCAGATTATGCGGGTTCAAATGGTCTCCTTTGAGTTTTATGGTTATTAGATCAGGCGACAGTGTGGAGATCACTCGGGCAGTCTTTTCTGGAGCAGCGACGTAAGCTAAGTCTACTCCTGTTCGAAGCGCGGCTTGAGCGACGAGCGTCGGGGCGCCAGAAAAGGTTTCGCTTCCCCCTATAACTAGTAGACGGCCAAAGTCGCCTTTGTGAGATTCAGGTTTGCGAGGTTTCACGGCAGATAAGACATCGCCTGGTCCGGCGAACCTTTCAAATTCTTTGGGTAGTCCGATGTCTTTGACAACCAATTCTCCAACATACTTCTTGGCTTTCATGAGGCCTTTCTTCGGTTTGTAGAAAGTCACGGTTATGTTGGCTTTGACTGCTTCTCCCAACACTTCTCCGGTATCGGCGTCGACGCCTGTAGGCATGTCGACAGCAATCTTCGTTGCTTGCATCGAGTTGATTTTCCTGACCAACTGCAAAATCGGCGGTCTCAGTTCTCCTTTCGCGCCTGTCCCGAGCAGAGCATCGACTACGATGTCGGCCTTCACATCGGGCACCAAGGAACTGTCGGCAACTTCGATCATTGGTATCGTTTCCTTCAGATATTGCAGTGCCTTCCAGTTTTCAAGCGCCGCTTTGTCAGTTATCTCCCAGCCTCTGCCAGCCAATATGATGGTTATCTTGAAGTCTTTCAGAAGAAGGTGTCGGGCTATTACGAAGCCGTCTCCGCCGTTTCCGCCTAGACCGCAGAAAATCGCGACAGATTTTCCAGGTTCGAATTTTGATCCCATCAAACAGGCTACGCAGTGACCTGCGTTTTCCATTAGGAGAAGTCTGGAAACTCCGAAATATTCTGAATTCGTTTCAAGGGCGCGCATTTCGCGGCTGGTGATCGTTTCTTCCAAGCGTCTAACCCTCACAACGCTATGCTGCTTTTTCGAAGATAAGCATATCCATGCAGAGTTGAATCATTTTTTGACTTTGAAGAACAGAGAATAGCACGTTTAGCCAGACTTCAGCAAAATATTTTAATGCATAGAAGCGAACAGTAAGCAAGGAGATACGCATGCCAACAGCATTCGTGTTGATAAACACAGAAATCGGTTCAGAAGCAGACGTTTTGAAGGACTTGAAGAAAGTCGAAGGAGTCGAAGAAGCTAACGCAGTGTACGGAGTCTACGACATCATAGCCCGAGTAAAAGCAGATACGATGGACAGATTGAAAGAGATAGTAACTTGGAAGGTCAGAAGGCTGGACAAGGTCAGGTCAACGCTGACAATGATTGTGGTTGAGGAAGGAGCAAAGTAGCAGGTCCTCCCCCCTTTTTATTGTTGACAGGTAATTCTTATCTACGTTGCCTACTCCTTTTCAGAATCTGTAAAACGAGCTGCAGCAGATGAAAGAGAGCATACTGCACATAGGAATCGATGATACTGACTCTACTACGAAAGGGTGCACCACGTACGTTGCTGCGTTACTGGTCGAAAAGCTTGAGAAACTCGATGCCCACTTCATCGATTATCCTAACCTTGTAAGACTCAACCCGAACGTTCCATGGAAGACAAGAGGAAACGGCGCCCTGTGTCTCAGAATACGATACAATGAAAATGCGGAGTTCAAAATCAAAGAGACTGTGATCTCAACCGTTGAGGCGCAGTCAGACCTCGAAAACAAAGGCACCGATCCGGGAATAGTGTTCCTCAAAAAGAGCCGACCGCCGAAAGAGATACAGGTTTTCGCAAGAAGAGCGACGAGAGAAGTCGTCAACATTCAGGACGCGATAGAGCTAGTCGAAAAGCATGGAGCTGAAGCTTTGGCTTTCAAGGATGGGCGAGGAATCATAGGGGCTCTGGCAGCAATCGGTGAAACCCTTCGATCGGATCACACGTATGAAACAATAGCTTATAGGAGACTCGAAAACAGGGGCACAAAACGAAGAGTAGATCAGGATTCGATTTTTGAAATGGATAAAGCGACTAGGCCGTGCACCTTCAACAACGTGGATGTTGAGAAGAAGAGGGTCATTATTACTCCTCGAGGTCCTGATCCTATCCTTTTCGGGATTAGAGGAGAGAAGGCCGAGACGGTTAAGAGGGCTTTCGAAATGGTCAGAATTTCTGAGCCTGTGGAAAGGTGGGTCATTTTTCGAACGAATCAAGGAACCGACGCGCATCTCAAAAACGTTAAGCGGATTTCTGAGATAGAACCCTATAGCCCTGCTGTCGTGAGAGGAATCGTTTCGGCGAATCCTTGGATGATTAGGGGTCGACACGTGATCTTTCGAATTAGAGATGAGACTTTTGAGGTTGACTGTGCTGCTTATGAACCTACGGGGTCTTTGCGAACCGTTGTGAGGAAATTGAAAACGGGAGACCATGTGAGAGTCTACGGCGGTGTCCGACCTGCTTCAAAGGAAAACCCCTTAACGATAAATCTTGAGAAACTCAAGGTGCTCCAACTCGCGCCGCAATTCGTCTACCACAACCCCTTGTGTGCGAAGTGTGGCAGACGGCTCAAATCGATGGGTACGAACAAAGGTTTCAGATGTGACAAATGTGGTTCCAGATACGACTCGTTGACGAAGATCGGAGTCAAGCTGAAGCGGGGCATAGGAAAAGGTTTGTATGTCACTGCTTCCAGATCGCAGCGGCATTTGACTAAGCCTTTGATTCGGTATGGGATGGAAAAGCATTGTGGGCAGGTTGATTCTATGATTGAACGGTGGCATTTTCCCTAGGGCTGTTTTTCTTCGACTTTGAAGACCTCTTGTAGCAGCTGGTAGAGTTCATCGCCGCCTTCAACTTTTGAGAAGAGGTCTTTTTCTGCTTTCAGTATTCTGGACATGGTTCGGTAGGTCTGTTGCCACTCCAGTTCTTTCCACATCAAACGGTAATTCCTCAGCTCAAGCCAAGCTCTGAAGATGAGGACGACGAACATGCCTAGTGTGAGTACGAGGTTCAGCAGGTAGATGTCGAGCAGGTCTATGATCGTTCACCTCCGCGAACGGTTCTTGTGTCATATTCTATCAGCAAAACACATTTAAAGCAAGCTTCTTACCAGCAACATGGGAAGGCTCGACATGAGTGAGATCGTATCGCCAGTAGTTTTTCAGTTGGGCGTCGGAGGAGTTGGAGGCTTTGTCGTTGGTTTTGCTCTAAAGAAACTTAGCAAGCTGATTCTCGTCCTCATAGGCGTTTTCGTCATTGCCCTCATCTATCTCGCTACGCAGGGTGTAATCAACATTGATTATGCAGCGTTGTGGAGTGCGCTAGAGAGATTAATCGGTCTGGCCGGCTCCGCATTTTCATGGATTGTCGGCGTGATTTCTCTCCTTCCTTTCGCCGCAAGTTTCATCGCAGGCTTTCTGCTCGGACTCAAACTCGGATAAGACAAGCTTAAGGCCGCTTTCTGCAGAGTAAATCGTTTGCTCGTTGGGCTGAATCTTTTCAGAACAGAGTGGAAAACAGCGGCAAAATCCTTTAAATGCGCGTGATTTGTTAATCTTTGAAACATGTAATTTCACGATTATCGGAGCGAACTGGGTTGAAAGAATTTCCTGCAGAAGAATATGATCTTCCTTTTTTCCACGAGACAGGTTTCGTGAGAAAGCTGTGTCCCAAATGTCATTCTTACTATTGGACTTTAAACGCCAAGCAAGAGACTTGTGGGGAAGCGTCGTCGCATGGATGTGCCACGTACACGTTTCTGAATGATCCGCCTACAAGGAAGAGTTGTAGCTTTCGTGAAATGCGAGAGTCGTTTCTTTCATTTTTCGAGAAGCATGGTCATGCTCGCATCAAACCTTACCCTGTTGTAGCCCGATGGAGAGAAGACCTCTATCTCACTCATGCGAGTATAATTGATTTTCAACCGTACGTGACTGATGGATTAGCGCCTGCGCCAGCAAACCCTTTGGTTATTTCGCAGCCGTGCATAAGGTTGGTGGATGTCGATAATACTGGGCCGACGTTTGGACGTCACTTAACGATTTTTGAAATGGGTGGCGCACACGCTTTCAACTATCCGGACAAGGAGGTGTATTGGAAGGATCAGACAGTGAGATATCAGCATCAGTGGGTCACAAAAGACCTAGGCGTTAAGCCTGAAGAGATAACTTATAAAGAGGCAGTCTGGATAGGCGGAGGCAACGCTGGCCCCTGCCTTGAATCGATCATACGAGGATTGGAAGTCGACACTTTAGTTTTCATGCAATACAAGGTCATCAACGGCGAATTTGTGAAACTGCCTATTCGCACGGTGGACACGGGATACGGAATAGACCGTTACACTTGGGTTTCTCAAGGAGTTCCGAGCGGTTTCCACGCTATCTACGGTGAACTGCTGAACAAGGTCTTCAAGATGGCAGGGTTGACCGATATCGACCAAGAGCTGCTTAGCAGAATTTCTAAAGTGTCTGGTTTGGTGAACCTTGACAAGACGGCAAGCAGGTTGGAAACGAGGAAGAAGGAAGCTCAACTGGTCGGGTTGAAGTTGGCTGAGCTGGACAAATTCCTAACTCCAATCGAGAACGCGTTTGCAGTTGCGGATCATACGAAATGTTTGAGCTTCATACTTTCGGAAGGCGTCGTGCCGTCGAACATTCAGGAAGGGTATTTAGCGAGGCTTATTTTCCGCAGAATCTACCGTTTGTTGAGAAATCTCGGCATTCCTGACAGGCTTCACGAAATTATGGATATGCAGGTTGATATGTGGTCGAAAGATTTTCCGCATTTGAAGGAGACCCGAAGCGAAATTCCGGAAATGGTGAAGGTTGAAGAGGAAAAGTTTGAAGAAACAATTAAACGCGGCGAAGGCATGGTCAAACGCATCTCCGCTGAACTGAAGTTGAAAGGCAAGAAGGAAATATCGGCCGACATTCTGACGGAACTTTATGATTCGCATGGGCTTCCTCCTGAAATCGTTCGACAGGCTGCGGAAAAAGAAAATCTGAAAACGGAGGTTCCTGACAATTTCTACACTCTCATAGCGGAGAGGCATATGTCTGCGACGAAACCTGTCGAGGAAGAAGACACCTCTGAGGATTGGCTTAAGAAAGCAGTGACAGATCTGCCGGCGACGAAGATCCTTTACTATGAAGATCAATACATGAAAGAGTTTGAAGCCAGAGTCCTCAAAGTAATCGATAAAGAACATGTTGTGCTTGACAAGACGTGTTTCTTCCCTGAGGGTGGAGGGCAGCCGGCTGATGCGGGACAATTTTCATTCAACAGCAAGAAGGCAGAGGTCATTGACGTTCAGAAAGTCGGTGCAGTTATTGTCCACAAGATCAAGGGTGACGCTCCGAAAGAAGGGCAGCTTGTGAAGGGGACTATTGATTGGGTGAAGCGGTACAGTTTGATGAAAAATCATACAGCGACCCACGTGATCGGCGGGGCGGCAAAAAGAGTACTCGGACAGCATGTCTGGCAGTTTGGGACTCAGAAAGGTGTCGAAAGCTCGAGGCTTGACATTTCTCACAACAAGCGATTGTCGTTGGAAGAACTTCATAAGATAGAAACGCTTGCAAATGAGGCTGTTCTCAGAAACATTCCAGTCGACATATCGTGGATGCCTAGGAATGAAGCTGAAAGCCGTTATGGGTTTAGGCTTTATCAAGGTGGAGCTGTTCCTGGAAAGGAAATTCGTGTTGTGCGGGCTGGCGACTGGGATGTTGAAGCTTGTGCGGGGACTCATTTGAAAAGCACGGGTGAGATTGGTTTCATCAAGATAGTCCATTCTGAAAGGGTTCAAGATGGCGTTGAAAGACTCGAATATTCAATTGGAATTCCAGGTTTGAGGGCGGTTCAAGCCAACGAGCGATTGTTGCTGAAGGTGTCGGAGATTTTGGAGGCACCGCTTGAGAAGTTGGATCAAACGGCTCAGAAGGTTGTTAAGGAGCTTAAGGAAGCGAACACTGAAAGGCGAAAACTGATCAAAGAGCTGGCTTCTCAAGAAAGCGTGGGCATGAAGGAAGAAGTATCTGCGAAGACGGAAGAGATAAATGGTGTGAGGGTCGTTCTTCGCGATTTCCATGATTCAATTGATGTTGAACGGATGGTTCAGACGGCGAATGAGATTCTTAAGCGAGACGAATCTTCTGTGGCGATTTTCTATGGTGCAGATGAGAAGAATGCGAGGATAATGGTTATGGCAGGAAGTGTCGCGCTTAGGAAAGGTGTGAACGCGGGTGAAATGGTGAGGGCGGCTTCGGCGCTGATTGGCGGCGGAGGTGGAGGAAGACCGAACTTTGCGCAGGGTGGTGGTACGCAGCCATCGAAACTACATGAGGCTGTCAAGAAAGCGGAAGAGATTTTGAAGAAACAAGTTAAGTCTTGAGTTCTGGTCTTACGGTCGGAAAAGTCAAACGTATAGGTGAGGAGTGTTCGTGAAGTACAGGAAATTTGGAAAACTGGACTGGAAGGTTTCGGCTCTTGGTTTTGGAGCTATGAGGCTTCCGATTGTCGGTAATGATGCGACGAAGATTGATGAGTCTGAAGCCGTTCGTATGATGAGGTATGCTTTTGATCATGGCGTGAATTATGTGGACACGGCGTATGTTTACCATGGTGGCAACGGTGAATGTATCGTTGGG
>DATEYW010000094.1:0-8500 GCA_035256045.1 Bathyarchaeia archaeon
GAAACAGGAACTTCAAAAGTGGTTGAACTCGCTGAAGCCCGTGCCTCCCCACTGATAGGAAAAAAGATAGGTGAAATCATGGACGGCGCACCGGTTGACCTGCCTGCACATAAGATTCAAATCACTGGAGGCTCCGACAAAGACGGCTTCCCAATGAGGCCGAGCGTTCACGGCGGTGTTCGTCGAAGCATCGTGCTCAGTGGTGGTGTAGGCCTAAACCCCACAAATGAAGGAATGAGGAGACGCAAGACCATTCGAGGCAACGTGGTAACCGACGAAATAGTACAGATCAACGCCAAAATCGTGGAGAAGCCGAAGGCAGCAAAAGAAGGCAAAAAGTCCAAAGAGAAGAAAGAAGAAACGCCAGCCGCCGCAGAACAAGCCAAACAACAAACAGAAAACGCAAGTAGCGCTTGACTAGGGCTTAATATTTATTAACCGCATCAATTCTAATCCTTCAATAATTCATGAACATTTAATGGAAAATGGACTATGAGCATCGAGAAACGCCCATCTCTGCCTCGCCAACGCGCGCACGATAAAACTTTACCCCCAACCCAACTGCGAACACAAGTCTGCACAACCGAGGACTCGACAAATACAACAGTGACTACGGTGGCCCGTAGTAGATCGTAGTTTCCAAGGGAATTCTGATTTCTTCTCTGAGCAATGTTGCCAAGAGTGTTTCTTCATAAACTTGGACCACCAGTCCGAAGTCGATTTTGTAGGTATCTATTTCGCCAAAGTAGTATCTTATTCTGGCACTTGTTCTATTGTTCTCATACAGGACCTCGTCTAGTGCCGCTTCGAACCATCCAGTTTTGTTAGACGTTGATTGAAGCTTCACTACGACCAAGTCGGTGTTCAGCGTGAATAGGCTCTTGTTTTGTTCGACCTTGAATATGCAGATGAAGCCGTAGTTCATTGACACCGATGCTTCATCGGCTTTCCAGACTACGAGCCAGCGGCAACCTGTACTGGAAAATATGTACGTACCTGTACTGTGCCCAAACGGAAAAGAGTGAAGTGCATCATCCACGGTGACCACTTGAAGACCATGTATCTGCACATAAGTATGAGCATAGATCTCCAACGAAGCAAGAATCACTAATATCAAGGTGACCAAAGCAATCTTCTTGCGACGAGAAGGATGCACATTGGTTTTCTCTTCTTTTTTCAAGATAAATCACTATTGAACTATTGTGCAAACTGAAAGTCTTCAACTGTTTTTATGGGTTGGGTTGTGGATAAAACTCTACCGCCAAACCCAAACAGATGGGAGATAATCTTTGCCAGTGCATCTGTACTTGGTTGTACGCGCAGAATAGAATGAAAAGAGGAGATGCATCTGCCAGAGTCCCTTAATCATCAGAACGCATTGGGCTCAGATTTTCTGTTTGCTTAAGGCGACTCGGAACTTACTGTGGCATTTTGGACACTCGAAGAGACCAATTTCCAGCTGCGTTCTCTTGCCTTTCTTATCTGGTCGCCCAGTCATTTTCCATCTTTTCTTCGGCGAACCAACTTCAGCTCCACATTTGAGACATTTAGCCATATCTTTTCCCCATTCCTCATCTATTTGCGAACTTTATAAATAAAAGATTTTTGACATAAAAACGATTTCAGCGCGCGTCTTAGGTATTTTTAGAAATAAGATCGATACTTACACAGAAGCCACATCCAGCGAGCGTGAGATAGGCGAGAAAAGGCATTGAAGACACCTTTCGGTTGGGTTCTCAATCTCGCGAAGCGCGCGCTAGGACGTGCTAAAGCAAAATAGAACAGAAAGGGGATAGGACTGCGCTGCCGAAAAAACCTTTTCTACACACGCATGAGAGAATGTGTGTTAGGCGCAAACTAAGGGGGAAAGGAAATCTGGCAGCGCAGCTCTTACCAAACACAGCATAGGCACAGCGAAAGAAGTAAAGTCTTTCTGAATTTCTTCTGTAAAAAGCACAGGTTTTTGGCAAAAGAAACACCAAATCTTGCAAAATATTCGAATAGAAAAAAAGGGAAAAGAGGCGCACACGCTTTATAAGCGGCGATGTGAACGGTGGAGGAAGCGTGTAAGAAGTGATTTTTGCACAGCAACTGTGAAGGAGTTGAGAGAGTTGACGTATGAAAGAAAAGAGATGACCAAGGCAGTTTGCGCTGAATGTGGAAAGGAATGTGAAGTACCATTCAAGCCCGATGGCAGCAGACCTGTATACTGCCGAGAATGTTACGCTAAGAGAGCACCCCCAAGAAGAAGCCGATTCTAGATCAAGCCAACAGGCTCTATTCTAAGATTAGCTTTCTCCCAGTTTCTATATTCTTTTTTCAAGTCACCTGAGCAGATATTAACGTACGCTAATTTAGTTGATTGTTGGGCCGGACAGGGCGCGAGCGAAAAGAAAGAAAAAAGGGGATGTTAGGCTGTGACCTTTGGCAAGGCTACCATTTGCTGACGTTCAGAAACCGCTTTCTGCACTGCAAAAACGTCTTCGTAGAAGCAAATTATTCGGCGGATCGCTTCACTGGCCAAGCAATCTTCGCTTACATTGAGCTGGCCCGCGACTTTCAAAAGTCGAGCCCTCTCATGTGCAGTGACAAACGCGGTGAAGTGGAGTGTGTTCATGCGACTGTCTCCAGGTTGCAGGTCGGGCATTTCCACCATAATTCGTCTTCTGTGTTTCGGATCCTGCGCATATGGTTGAGACATCTTGCACAGATCAAACCGTGTTACCTCGGTATATACGTTAGTTACACCTATATTCAAGTATTACCGTCGTATATACACGAGAGCGGATTCATATGCCGCTCACAATAGACGTGAAACTCACGAAGATTGGGAATAGTTTAAGAATAACCGTGCCCAAAGAAGTGCTGAAAACATTGAACTGGAAAGCAGGCGACATGCTTGAAGTCGGCCTCGCTGACCATTCAATGATTGTTAAGAAGGCGACCAAACAGAATGTCTGAAATCCTCCCAACAAAACGTGTGAAGTTAGAACGTCAACCTGAACTTAACATAGGCACCATAGGTCATGTTGACCACGGCAAGACGACGCTGGTTCAAGCATTA
Organism: Bathyarchaeia archaeon; assembly: GCA_035256045.1. Lineage (GTDB taxonomy): Archaea > Thermoproteota > Bathyarchaeia > Bathyarchaeales > Bathycorpusculaceae > DASPPK01. The sequence goes on from DATEYW010000094.1 coordinate 3,065, forward strand.
ACAGGCGTATGGGCATCAAGACACAGCGAAGAACTCAAGAGAGGCATTACAATCAAACTTGGTTATGCTGACATGCCGGTTTACGAATGCCCAAAATGTGAACCGCCGAAAAACTACACGACACAACAGACTTGTCCTGCCTGCGGAACCAAAGCCGTCTTCGTGCGAGCAGTTAGTTTTGTTGACGCTCCTGGGCACGAGGCTCTAATGGCGACGATGCTTTCCGGCGCCGCCATAATGGACGGTGCATTGCTAGTCATAGCCGCAGATGAACCTTGCCCACAACCTCAGACAAGAGAACACTTGGCTGCCGCAGACGCCACTGGAATAAAGAACATAATCGTCGTTCAGAACAAAATCGACATAGTAGACGAGAAACGAGCACATCAAAACTATAATGAAATCAGAAATTTTGTGAAGGGAACCGTGGCCCAAGATGCCCCCGTAATCCCCATTTCCGCTCAACGAGGAGTCAACATAGATATCTTGCTCAGCGCAATGCAGCAGGTCATACCTACGCCGAAGAGGGATGAAACGAAACCTCCATTCATGTACATAGTGCGCTCATTCGACACCAACAAGCCAGGGACCCTAATTGAGGACCTTGATGGCGGAGTCCTCGGAGGCACAATAGTCCAAGGAAAATTCAGCGTGGGAGATCAGATCGAAATACGTCCTGGAATTCCAGTTGAAGGAAGAAACGCGTATGAACCGTTCTTGAGCGAGATCGTAACCCTTCAAGCAGGTGGAAGAAGCGTCAGCGAAGCACACTGCGGTGGTCTCGTCGGAATAGGAACACTGCTGGACCCATCATACTCCAAAGCAGATAGCCTGATCGGTAACATTGCTGGAAAGACAGGCATGTTGCCACCGACAAAATCTGAACTAGTCCTCCAAACACGGATCCTTGACAGAGCCGTGGGCACAAAAGAGCTCATGAAAATTGATGAAATCGCAATGAACGAGACTCTTCTTTTGCATGTGGGCGCCGCCATCACAGTCGGAAAGGTTTCCTCGATACGAAAAGACAGCATACAGATCAAACTCACCCGTCCAGTCTGCGTGCAACCTGTATCAAGAGTTGCTCTAAGTAGAAAAATCGCTGGAAGATGGCGGCTAATCGGTTTCGGAATGACAAAGTAGCATGACCGAAAAGCCCGAACTCTCCAGGAAGAAACTGAGAATAATCCTCGACGCTAACGCGTTGTTCGTTCCAGAACAGTTTAACATAGACATTTTCGAAGAGCTGAAGAATCTCTTGAACAGGAATTTTGAACTCATCCTGCTTTCTCCCGTCAAGGAGGAACTTGAGAGAATAGCCTTGCAAGGTCCGCAGAAAGCCAGAAGAAAAGCAGAAATGGCGTTGAAACTCGCTCAAAGATGCACTTTGCTTGAGACAGAAAATAGCTCCGGCTCCACGGACGACCTAATTCTTGAAACAGCTCGCACGCATGGATATCCAGTTTTCACCAATGACAGACAGCTTCGAAACAGGCTAAGAGATATAAATACCCCGGTTATCTATGTGAGACAAAAGTCACGTCTAGAGATTGACGGGAGGCTTTAACCCCTGTTTAAACTTATAACATTGGAAGACACAATTCGCATCCCACCCGAAACATTTGGCAACCCGCTTGAAGCTGTCGGATACCAACAGGTCAAGGCCAAATACGAGGGCGTCGTCGATGAGACGCTTGGTTACGTGATAGCCGTAACCGAAGTGAAAGTAAGCTCAATCGGCAAGATAATCCCAGGCGACGGCGCTGCCTATCACAAAGTCGGCTTTTCATTGTTAACTTTCTATCCAAAAATCCAAGAAGTCGTCGAAGGTGAAGTCGTCGAGATCGCCGACTTCGGCGCTTTCGTTCGCATAGGGCCCATTGATGCACTGCTTCACGTCTCGCAGTTGATGGATGATTTCATATCTTATGACGAAAAACAAGGCGTTCTCCTCGGAAAAGAAACAAAGCGCAAGCTGATGAGCGGAGATCAAGTTCGCGTTCGCATAACGGCGGTTTCACTTGGCCGTGCCGGAAGTTCAGGAAAAATTGGCGTAACAGCAAGACAGCCTTTTCTTGGAAAACTAGAGTGGATCGATGCTGACCTCCAGAGAATGAAGGAAGCCGCAGAAAAGAAGCCGCCTGACAAGAAAGGTGAGAGTAAATGAGCGAGAAAGCATGCACCAACTGCCATTTCCTGACAAAAGAGAACGTTTGTCCCAAATGCAAGTCAGCCAGTCTAAGCGATGATTACAACGGGTTGGTCATAGTTTTTGATCCCGAAGGCTCGGCCATTGCAAAGACGATGAACATCAAAGAGAAAGGACGTTTTGCTTTAAGGGTTCGATGATGCCTGTTAAACTCCTTTTAACACCAGAGCTCCGAACAACTCTGAAACAGCCTTTGGGAGTTCTCATACGAGGATCAACTGCTGAAACAATCAAAAAGCTCAAGAAAATGGTGGCAGAAGAAAAACCACTTCAGATAATTGCTGTAGGCGACATCGTCTCAAAGAACCTTACAAAGAGCGGTTTTTGCCCGGCGCTTTTGATAATAGACAACAAGTCAAAAAGAAAGAAAATAAAACCTACAGAGCTTCCTGCCGATCAAGTTGTCCTTGTAGAAAACCCAAACGGAACCATTACCGAAGAAGCTGAGACTGCGATAGTCGATGCGTTGAACACCGGTCAACATGTCAAGATCGTCGTAGACGGAGAAGAGGATTTGCTGACGCTTGTCGCCATAGCAAATGCTTCCAACAATTCATATGTGATATACGGTCAACCTTACGAAGGCATTGTAGTGGTCAAAGTCACGGCGAGCAAGAAGACAGAAGTTGTTCGAATATTGGAGTCTATGGGAAGACCCTCAAAAGCTAAATAAGAGCGTTTAACATCAAGTCAACACTACACATGGGGAAACATGATGCAAGTTCAAATATTGTCACAGAAAGAGAACCCCCTGCTGAAACGAAAAGAGATACGTTTCAATGTCAAACACGATGCAAGTTCGACTCCGCCCAGACTAGAAATCAGAAGGGCGGTTGCAGACGCTCTAAGGGCAAATGTTGATCTGGTTTTTGTCAAAAAATGTGAAACGAGAGCCGGAATGCACACGGCTCTTGGAGTGGCGAACCTTTATGATTCTGCCGAACAGGCAAAGCTAATCGAACCTGACTATGTAGTCAAAAGAAACGTCCCACCTCCTCCTAAACCGGACGAAGAAAAGAAGGAGTAAACTAAGCAATGTCAAAGAAACCAGAAAAGAAAGAAGCGGGAAAGAAGGAAGAACCCAAGAAGGAAACAAAGAAAGAAACAGCACCGCCTCCAAAAGCAGAAACCCCAAAAGAAGAAGCAAAACCGGCGAAAGCTGAGAAAGCGCCGAAACCAGAGAAAAAGAAAAAAGAAGAGAAGGGTATTTTCAAACTCTACAAGGTTGAAGCGGACAAAGTTGTTAGACTGCGCCCGCTTTGCGAACGATGTGGGCCAGGCTATTTCATGGCAGACCACGGAAACAGATTCACATGCGGGCACTGTGGGTTCACAAAGTACAAACCAGCAAAAGAATGAACAGCTTTAAATTGCCCAACTCTTTGATAGCTGTCTGATGATATAGAAAATGCTTAGAGTCAACGTTGTGATATCAAGCATTTCAGCTGAACGCTTTCTGGACTTTAGGAAACCGTTCCCTCAAATTCACATAAATACAAACTTGAACCTCACGGAAATGGAGAGAAAACCAGACAATTCGCTTGAAGTCGGGTTCGTCCTGACGATAAGCTACAATCCTTCAGTGGCCCAGATAAACCTGAAGGGCTTGGCATTTGTGATTGGAGACAAAGCAGAGATTGACAAGGCCTACCAAGATTATGAAGATAAGAAACCTCCCCCACCTATAGTGCTCCAATCAGTTTCCAACATTACTCTCACTGAGTCTATTCTCATCGCCAAAACGCTCAACATACCACCGCCAGTTCCCCTCCCACAGGTCACTGAAACCAAACAGCCTGAGAGTAAAACCTCCGGTAAGGATTATACCGCATAGAAAAAACTCTGAGAACCTTATTTCAGCGGAACGTACATTGAAGAGCGAGAAGCGCCTATGCCTGGAGTTCCATGTCGCACGGGCTTGTTTGTAACTGCAAATTCGCCTAGATAATGGCCAATCATTTCAGGCTTTATTTCTACCTGTACGAAGTCTTTGCCGTTGTGAATGCCCAGTGTCAAACCAACCATTTCGGGCAGGATTATCATGTTTCTCACGTGAGTCTTAACTGATGGGGTGCCTCCTTTTCGGAGTTCCTCCCTCGCCTGCCTCACCTTCTCAAGCAGTATTCGCTGTTCAGGTTGCAGACCGCGGTGAAGACTTCTCCTCTGTCGCGAAGGCAACAGGTCTATGAACTCGTCCATCGACATGCCTTGCAGCTGGTTCAGATTCAGCCCACGATACATGAATTCTTTCGGCATTTCTTATTTCACCCTAATGGCAAATCCTGATGCTATAAATTTTCTCCTACTCTGGTGTTGTCCTCTTAGCGCGATCGCGCGCGCTCTTCCCTTTTCTTCCGCTGCCTCTAGCTGCGATCAGTCCGACTTTCTGTCCTGGCGGTGCGCCGTGCGAAGTGGTGGTCACCTTCCGTGCGCTTCTCTTACTGCTACCGTAGGGGTGCACAGCCGCGACCATTTTCCTTCCGCTGGTTCTGGGGTACTTGCGTCCTCTTGACCTCATGAGATGGAACTTCGTTCCCGCCTTCAAGAACGGTTTGTCCGTTCTCCCAGAACCCGAAACGACACCGATTGTCGCTCTGCAATAGTCTGCCACATACTTGGATTTTCCTGACGGAAGTTTGATTATCGTTCCTTTCGAGGTGTGCGTGACAACCGTAGCATATGAACCTGACGATTTTGACAGTTTCCCACCATCTCCTGGACGAAGCTCAATGTTGCAAATCATCGTACCTTCGGGGATCCTGCCAAGAGGCAAAATGTTCCCCACATCAACCAGAGCCTTCCCGCCGAACTGGATTTGCTTTCCCTCGAACACGCCTTCAGGAACCACCGTGTAGAATACCTCACCACTGTCAAACCTGACGAAGCCCAACGGAGTTCCACGACCCGGATCATGTACCAGCTCCTCGACAACACCGCTAATAACGGTGTCAAAGCTCTCCTTCACTTTGGAAATAGCGGGATATCTGGACGGAGCCATTCTCTTATGAGTTGAAGCTCGAAAAGTGGAGCCACCGCGCCCACGTCTTTGAACTCGAATTCTCTTTCCCATCAGTCAGTCCACCATACTAGCTCATAGTATTCCAAGTTTGATTGCGATATCGGCTGCCTTAAACTCCGGATTGAGTTTCACGAAAGCTTTCTTCTCCCCGTTCGGAGTTATTTGTATGTTTACTTTTGCAACTTCAACTTCGTACAGTTGCTCAATC
>DATEYW010000095.1:0-12206 GCA_035256045.1 Bathyarchaeia archaeon
CCAGCTGAGATATGACATGAGAAAAATGACTAAAGATCTAGAGCTGACAGCAATTCATGTTACTCACGATCAGTCTGAAGCCATGGCAATTTCAGACAGAATTGCAGTGATTAGAAAAGGTGCAGTCAAACAGGTTGGAACGCCGAGCGACCTTTACATGTCCCCGCAGAACATTTTCGTGGCCAACTTCATCGGAGAATCAAACTTCTTCGAGGGTTACGTCGCAGATGAGACTGGCAAGGAAATGGTGATAGAACTTCGCGGAGGAATAAAGGTTCAGACTGTCAGCGACAACGTGAAAAGAGGAGAAAGAGCAGTTTTAGCGGTCAGACCAGAAGCCTTTGCAATCCGCAGACAAACAGCCAAGAACAAGAACACGATGCAAGGCACGATTGAAAGAGTCACGTTCGAAGGAACAAATATACGTTATGAGATCCTACTGGAGAATGAAGACAAAATAGTCATAGTCAAACCATCGATGTCCGAAGAGTGGTTCAAGTTGAATGAAAAAGTGAGCGTCAGTTTTCCATCAGATAAGACACACGCATTCCCCTATCCAGATGAGGGGTTAAGGGAGGAGTTGACAGTTGAGTGAGTTAATAAAATGGTTCGCCAAAAGGAAGGAAACGAGAGCTCTTAGCGTGGTTCAAAGACATCTTGCCCTGACAACAGGCATCGTTGAAGACTTGGAAAAGGCAATACGTTCGGCAATCGTCGGCGACTTGAAAGAGATGCAGAGATGCATCGAAAGAGTTGCCAGTAGCGAGAAAGAAGCCGACAGACTCCGCAGAGGAGTCATGGACGAAGTGTCCTCTGGAGAGCTTTCCCCCACCGACAGAGAAGATTTGATGAATCTTGTCAAGAAAGTGGACATGGTCGCGGATTGGAGCAGAGAATCCACCCGCATCTTGTTAGCGATACCGATGGAACATGTGCCATCCTCGATAAAAGAAGCAGCGATAGAAATGGTGCTCGGAGTCAAAGAATGTGCTGCGTCTCTTCAGAAATGTGTGAACAAGATAATGACAAAGCCTGAGGAAGCCCTGCAAGCTGCTGATGTTGTAGAGCGAGAGGAAGAGAAAGTCGACGCCATTCACGAAAAAGCCAGAGTTCTCATCGGGAAGGAAGATTTGCCGAGGGCAGGCGTAGCCGTTCTCGTAGGCGAGTTGTTTGAGGCTGTGGAAATGATCGCCGACTCATGCGAAGACGCATGCGATCAGGTAAGAGTAATAATAGTCAGAAAATGAGGTGAAAAAATGACAGAAACAAAGATTAGCATATCAGAACTGAAGGACGAAGGAAGTGATGTGATAAAAGAACTGGTCACATACCTGAAGGACAAAACAAGCACAGAAGTAGAAACAGCAGGAAACGAAATCATCATCAAAGGCGAAGAGCCAAAAGTTTCCCGGACGTACTTGAGAGTTCTCCTGAAAAAGTTCATCCACAAGAAGGAATTGAAGGAACACTTCAGGGTAATCGGAGGAGAAGACAACACTCTGATCGTCAAAGGCAAGAAAACCTTCGAAGAAGAATAGATTTCCCCCTTCCAAATCCAAAAACCCTAATCCCTTTTTTGATCAACCTCTTCAAAACATCAACTCGCTTTTTTTACGACAAAAAGTATCCCAATGATAACCAATACGGCACCGAACGCAAATATCGGAGCGGGAACTTCTTGAAAAACCGCAATTCCGAGGATAGTCGCACCTATGGGCTCCAGCAGAGCCAAGGTTGCAGTCTCAAACGATTTCAGGTTCGACAGAGAAGAGAAATACAAAGTATGAGCTATTGCTGTCGGCAACAACGCCAAACCGACCAGCGGAACTGCGCCCCCAAGAGTCAGCGGGAAAGGTGAAACTCCTTTTCCAACCAAGATACTGGCAATCCCCACGAAAACAGCTATGAACCCGTAAATGGGCAACATCGTGGACAGAAGAGTCATCTGGCTTCTGACCTTTCTCCCGTAGTTGAGATAGAAAGCCGCAACAATCGCAGCGGCAACAGCTTCCAAGTCACCCTTAACATTCAGGGAAAACCCTTCGGCTGAGGATCTGGTGTTTGCCGCTTCTGCGAATGCAATGACCAGCATGCCAATAAAAGATACTAGCAAGCCTACAAGCGCGATTCGAGATGGTTTGAGCCTGTAAAAGAAACTGGAGACGAGCATCGAGAACAGAGGCACGGTATTGACCAAGACCGTCGCGTTGAGGATTGTAGTGTCTTTGACTGAAGCGGTAAAAAAGATGAAGTGCAAAGCCAGCAGAAAACCTAAGATCAAGAGTTCTTTCAAGTTTTGCTTGATGAGGCGAGGTTGAAACATTCCTCTGAACGCAACGGCCAGCCCTGCCAGTGTCAGGCAACCCAGCAGCAAACGCCAGAAAACGATTGAAAATATGTCGAGTCCTTCAACGAATCTTATGAAGATGGCTGCAGTTCCAAAGAAAACCCCTGCGATCACGCCTTCGGTCAAAGCCTGTTTTCTTGTCCTACTCCGCGCAAGATTACTCGTGACCATCGGCCGTCTCACTTTTCAACCGATGCCTTGCTGACGCCTGCTTCTTTCTCCAATCTTATCACGTGCTCAGCTTTTTCAGCAAAAGCATCGCTATGCGTCACTGCAATAGCTTGTTCAATGGCCTTAAACTTTGAGATAGCCTCGGCCAGACGTTCTATTGACCCGTCTTCACTGCCCAGACTCTCAGTCGGTTCATCAAGCAGCAATAAGCTTAAGCCATGACCTGTCCTCGACTGCAATATGAGTTGACCAAGTCCCAGTCTATACGCAAAAGCGAGCAGTGTTCTTTCTCCACCCGAAAGGCTCGTGGCTTCTCGCTCGATACCGCCTTCACTCACAACATAAGGCGTGTATGTTTCGTCGATCGTGACGTTCAAGAAAGAACCTTCTCCGCTGACAAGACTGTCGAGGACCTGCTGAATGAAATTCCTGAGAACCGCGACAAATTCGCTTCGAAGCTTTGGTTGTATGCTTCTGTATGCGTCACGCATGACATTGATGATTTCGAAAGCCCTTATGATCTTCTGCATTCTTTCAACTTTCTGCTGTGCGAGGTCGATTCGCTCTTTGATCTCATCTAGACGTCTGAGCAAGTCCTTTTTGCGACTTTCCTTCGAGCGTAGATCTGACTCTGACGAATAGTATTGTCTAAACGCCTGTTCTCTCATCATTCTTGCCTTTTCGAGACCTGAAATGTTTAACCTTTCAAGCTCGCCCTGTAATGACCGCAACTCCAACGTCATTTTCTCTTCCTCAGCGGTCTTCTGTTCCAAATCATCGGTGAGTCTGGCTAGCCCTTCAGCCTCTTCCTTGATTCTTGCTTTCAAATCCTCTATTCGTGGCAGAAGCCCTTGAAGAGTCGAAAGGGAAGTAGACGCTTTGCTGCGCTGTTTCTGCAGCTCCGCTATTTCAACCGTGAGTTCATCTATCTTAGATTGCCGCTTTTGGTTTTCTTCCTGAATCCGGCCCACGAGGGCAGTTTTGTAATCCGAGGTCAAGTTCTGTGAGCACAAGGGGCAAACACTTTTTTCTGCAAGAGAAGAAATCTTCTCCCCGTCTGCCTTAAGGTTCCCACGCTCTGCCTGCTGTTCACCTCTCAACAAAGTGATCTTATCATCAAAAGCTGCAATGTTTCTCTTCAATCCTTCAAAAGACTGATCTATCTCAACTCCGATCTCTTTGAGATCAACGTAATGAGACTCAGCCTGAGCCTCAAATATGCCCAGACGCTTCTTCAGATTTCCAATTGTTCCCTTCCTAGAATCGATCTCGCGACGCATCGACAGATTGCCGTCCTGAAGACTAGAGGATCTGGCTCGAAGCTCTGCCTCTTTGTGCCTTAGTTTTTCGTTCTGCATCTTGACGTCTTCAAGCTGCTTCAGCTTCGACTCAGCATCATCTAAGGCTTTCTTGGCCGAAGCAACCTTCCTAGTTTCGTCTTGTATTTCGATCTCAACAAGCGAGTATTCCTCAGCAACTTTGCCATAATCAGCCCCGAGCTTCTCCATTCCTGCGACATCTGGGTCTCTTTCATATGCTCTCTTTTCACCTTCGTACTCTTTCTGATAGCTCGCGAGACCGGACCATGCTACCTCGTAGTCCGACAGCCCAAATAGATCGTCAAGTCGTCTTTGTCTTTCTCGGGGAGCTACGTCCAGGAATTCCTTCAGGTGTTCCTGTCTCACCCACACGATCTCGCGGAAAAGTTCCTTGTCCAAACCTGTTATTGCCTTTAGCTGCTCAGCCACTGCCTCGTTTCTACTGCTGGACAAAAGATTCTCTTCTTCAAAAAGCTTCAGTTCATCAGGTTCTTGGTTTATGCCCTTTCCACGTCTCTTCAGCCCTCTCGATATAGTGTAGCTCTTACCATTATGCGAGAACTGGACTGTCACTTTTCCCGAAACAGCATTTTCACGCAGCAGGTAGTCAAAGCTTCTACCGACAGGGTCTCCGAACAAAGCAAAATCTATCGAATAAAGAATGCTTGATTTGCCACATCCGAGGCCGCCGACCAAACAATTGAATCCTCGTGCAAAAGGTATGGTTGACTTTACGTGTGACCGGATGTTCTCAAGTTGCACGATCTCAATTCTCATTGCAGCAACGCCTCGATCGCTTGTTTCACTTTGTTTTCCTCTTTCTTGACAAGGGGTTCAACAAGACTGACAGCGGTTCGGGCCATTCTTTCCGCCTCAGACGCGCCGTGCCTTTCTGCAAAGATTTTCAGGAAATATTCGTACGCCTTCGTTCTCAAATCTGTAAACTTGCTTTCGAATATCGATCGAACTACCTCGTCTGAAACTTCGCTCTCACGCAACTGGATCATAGGATGGACTAGCAGGGCCTTCTCCGCAGCGGATTTAATCTTGGATAAGTCAACTTCTGTGCGACTGGCTTCGGCTGGAAGAGTGCCTTTGATAACTGGGACAATAACGACGCCATCACTATCAGAGCTTCTTACGAGTTGAACAGTACGTTCAGTGACCTTGGACGGACTCACCCCTGTGAAATCCTCTTCCAGCACGACAAACTTGCGGACCGTTTCAAACCTTTCGAAACGTGCGCTGATCCTCTTCTTCTCATCCACGCTGACGTAGTAGAACCCCTTTTCAACCTTGGCTTCAACATAGTCAGTCGTTTCGGTTGATCCGCTGTAGACCAAAGTTCCCCCCTTGAACTTCTCCATATACCTCTTGTGGACATGACCGGCAGCATAATAGTCAAAGCCGTCAGGAACAAGTTCAGGCGGAACCTCTGCCTCCATGTAAGGAGGTTTGATGTTCGGCAAATCAACAGCCATATGGAGAACAAAGATATTGAAGATAGATGAGTCTGGTTCCGGCGTGTTTTTCGCCAGGAACTCGGGAAGCATCTCCTCTGTTCTGTGTCTAGTCCTGAAGTTCGGGACTCCGTAGACATAGCAGCAGCCAGGTTTAACCCAACGAGCGCCTTCGTGCCTTGGCAGATGATAGATCAATCCGGCACTGTCGAGAGGGTTCAGTATCGTACCAGTAATATTGTTGGGCGCAGAGTCATGTGATCCATCAACAGTAAGAACTGGAATCTCTGCCCTGCGAAGACTAGCAAAACTGCTTATTGCGTTCTCCAGAGTCACGTTTGATGGGCGGGCTTGATGGAACAGATCTCCGGCGATAATCAGGAAATCTGGTTTTAACGCGATTGTTTTTTCGACCAGTTCCCTGAAAGTATTGTCGAAATCTTGGCGTCTTGTCTCGAGGCCATACTGTGAATAGCCCAAATGCAGGTCAGCAGCATGAACAAAGCTGAAAGCCTTCAATCAGTTCTCCTCGACTTTCTCACGGCAACTCGCATCTTGGTAAATACCATCCTTATGCATCTTGTCTGGTAGGACTGTTACTTCTAGCTTTTGCTTCGCTTTTTCTGCCCTGTCTTACACCTTTAGACGTATTGAAAAATGAGTCGCTACAGAAGTTCTATCGTGACGTGGACTTCTTCCGGAACACGAATTCGCATAATTCTGCGCATGACACGCTCTTCGGCATCGATGTCGATCAAGCGTTTGTGAATGCGCATTTCCCATCTGTCCCACGTTGATGTTCCCTCTCCGCAGGGTGACTTCAAAACAGGCACTCTTAACCGCTTGGTCGGCATTGGAACAGGACCGTTAATTTTGACTCCCGTTTTCTGGGCAATGACCTTCAGTTCCCCACATACTTCTTCGAGTTTCGTGTAGTCCGTGCTCGTGAGTCGTATTCGCGCTTTTCTAACCATCAATATCATTCCTAGACTTACTGCGCCCAAACGGATTTATCGGGTATTTACCTTAGACAAGTAACCGCAAATAAAAACTTATCGAAGGAAATAAGGATATCACCCCAAACCATGGAGCGCATAGATCATGAACGGTACAAAGTTTCATGTCGAAGGAATAGTCTTCGACCTCGATGGAACAATAGTAGATTCAAAGGAAGCCTACCGACAAGCAGCGGCTGAAGCCTTTTCGATGTTCGGAAAAAAGCTACTGAACCAGCGCGTTGCTCTAGAAATTCCTAGGAGGTTCGAACTTGAAAGATCACTCAACGATCTGACGCAGGGAATTGACGTTGAAGACTTCTGTAGAGTGTATCTCAAAGCCTATTATGCAGCGACAGCAACAAAATCTGTGCCTTTTCCTCAAGTGCACGACACTCTTGAGCTACTATCGTCAAAGGCAAAATTGGGCCTGACAACCAGACGGCACGTGTCTAACCGAGACGTTGTGTGCCAGTTAGAAAAGCTTGGACTGGCCGGATTTTTCAGTGCGGTGGTAACAGGAATCGAAACTGAGCGCCCGAAACCTTCGCCTCAGTCGATCCTCAAGTGTGCAAGGGAAATGGGCGTGAATCCATCGAAATGTATTGCGGTCGGAGACTCGACAATCGACATAAAGGCCGGAAAGAACGCTGGCATCAAGACAGTTGCCGTCTTGTCTGGAATTTTCTCGCGCGATGAGCTACAAAGCGCAGGCCCTGACTTAATTCTTGAAAACGTCACAAAATTGCCACATTTTCTCATTTAAGCCCCTAACGATGCTTTGAAATATGTCTAGAATGGAAATATAGCTGAATACTAGTGAACAGTGTTATAGAAGCCATTACGAATAAAGCTTATTATGATCTCATTTGACTAGTAATGTTGGAGAAGGATTCGAGAAGGAGTACCTGTGAACTTCGTAGAAACGTTAATGTCAGAAAAATTCTTGGAAAAAAACCCTCTTATAGACGTTTTATCAGCGGATCGTAAGGTACTCCAGATAGCGTGCCAAGACCTCACCAACTATCTGAAAATATTATGGGACCTCGCGGGAAAGGACGCGAGCAACTGCGAAGTCGCCGAAAGACTCGAGAAGCTTTTCGAGGAAGACCCGCAGGAGCTCGAGGAATTTCTGAGCATATGGACTGGAATCTGGCTGAAAAAATGGGAAGAAAGGGTCAAGCTTCTGATTGGAAGTGAAAACTCGAAAAGATGGAACAGCGTGACCCGCATTCTAAACAATGCCGAACCAATTTGGGCTAGACTTTCAAATCGACGAGAAATGGAAGATGTTGTCATTTCGAGCCTTATTAAGAAAGGTGAAATATGCGGAACTTCGATCCTGGCCGAAAATCTCCTGAAGATGGAGCTTGGTGACGACAAGAAACAATATGCAAGCGACGAAGAGCAGATCATGACTGTCGTCAACAACGCTTTGAGAAGGGCAAGAGAACTAATTCAAAGTAAAGGTCCGTTGATCTTCGTCAAGGTAGATAAGGGCTACTACAATTCAGCCAGCTGTTGAACTGCGAAGACCTCGCTTTTCAATCATCTTGTTGATCACTCATAGATACTGGGCTCGCATAAACGACGTAGAGCAGACTAGACTAGTGGGCGCCTTATTATCCTCGGAAATCTCGTGAGTTATGCGGGTTTGACAAAACGTGCTGTCACCAGAAGAGATCGGATCATATTACCTTGACCATAATCTCCACATTCCGGGCTTCTGGAATCTTTCCCGCAAAAATTTCCGTGTTTCCCTCAGAGACGGCCCGCTTTGTCAACCTCAACACTTTTGAAAACCGCTTAAACGAAAAAGGACCTGCGCTTTTTATTGTTGCAAACTCGAGCCGACGCATGTTTATTTTTCAGTTCTGAACTGGCTTTTTCCAGAAAGGATCGGCAGAAAGTACAAGGCCAGATATTGCATTCCTATTAACCGTTAATATGTGATTGACGTTGACAGTTACCTGATGCTTTTCAAACATAAACATGAAGTCGACGATCACTGGTTTGTCTGTGAAGAATGTCTCGACATGGCCAACAGAACGAACTTGCAGCTTTGCGAGATTATTCAGAAATGCTGTGCGAAGATCGCCATTGTTTTCAGCGGTTGTGCAGGTTTTCACGTTCACGTTATGGACTTCAACTATTACGATTAGCGCGCACGAAGAAGCCCTGACCACAGCAACAATAACGCGGCTCACGCAATAGAAAGAGCCAAGGAATTAGGAAGTCTAGAAGTAGGGAAAAAGGCGGATAGTCATCTTTGATGCGCCCAACCACTAGTTTTTCTCATACCACTATGGTGTCAACTTCAGAAAAAACCTTCAAAGACGGAGAACTGGTCGCTGAAAAAGGAAGGAGAATAGAGTAGAAGATTCTGCCAGTTCGCCGTCACCGATCTTTTGCGTCTTTTTCAACTGCGAGAAACGGAGGCAATTTGAAAAATTTAAATAACAATAGCATGCAACATGTGTAGCGGAGAAACGATATGGTTTCAAAATATGTTGCAGGCGTGGGCATGATTGTGATTGCTCTGGTGGCTTTTGCGATAGGGCTCTTCGCGAGCCCCATTCTGATGCCACAAAAAGCGGCAGCAGGAGACACTGTGTGGGACAGCATCGTTAAGACCGGCAAGATAAGAGTCGGAACAGAACCAGGTTGGCCTCCATATGAATTCCTAAACACCACAACTAATCAAATCGTGGGATTCGAAATCGAGCTGACAGAGGCAATTGCGAGCAGGCTCAATCTCACTGTTGAATGGCACAACGTGGGCTTCGATACAATTATCCCCTCGATTCAATCGAAAGAGTTGGATCTCGGAGTAAGCGGGTTCTCAGTGACAACTGAACGTTTGGAGATAGTACAATTCACAATGCCTCACAGCATAACAGAAGGCCAGATAATAATGCTCAACAGCACGAAGATTTCAAAGGGTATTACGACGTTAGCATCGATTTCGGATCTGTCGACACTCAACCTAAAAGTTGGAACTCAAACTGGCACAACGCAAGAAGGAGAATTGCTTGACAAGATTTCACACGGTCTGATCTCATCCTACCCCTCGTATGTTGATGCACTGACAGCTATGAAGACTGGTCTGATCGATTGTGTTTATGCAGAGACTCCTATAACCTCTAACTGGATCCTTGAGGCGGAACAACAAAGCCAAGAGCCGATCGTCATCGTATTTAGAAGACCATACTACCCGGTAGCTTTTGTGGCCAGCAAAGATGCAAATACCTTCGTGGCCAAGATTGACGGTTCACTTGCAGACCTAATAGCCTCCGGAGAAGTAGATACGCTCAAGCAGAAATGGAAATGCTAGCTACTCATAAAATGTGACTCAGATTGGATGCAATACGGCAGTTCCTCCTCATGCTGGAGGGCGTATCCACAACTCTGGCCATATCCATTTTTTCTCTCTTACTGGGCTTAGGCGTCGGTCTTCCACTGTCTTTTGTCAGAGCCTACGCGAAAGGTTACGGGTTTTTTGTTGAAGGGTTTGAGAAGGTTTTCAGAGGAATCCCCGAAATAGTTCTGATGTTGATTTTCTATTGGGGGGTGGGACTCTACTTTCCGTTTCCATTCAAAAGCGCATTCTTCACAGTCATTTTTGTCCTGGGCCTGAGAAGTGCGGCTAACCAGTCTCAAATATTCCGAGGAGCGATAAGGGGCATAGGCGAAGAGCAGATGGTGGCAGCGAGATCTCTTGGATTCTCAAAGTTGAGATCAGCGGTTCACATCATGATTCCGCAAGTCTTCATTTTTGCCACTCCAGGACTGGGAAGCGAATACGCTCTTCTGATAAAGGATTCGTCTTATGCCTTCATAATCGGCGTTCTCGACATAATGTTCACGACAAACGTGATCAGAAAGGCAACTTCAGACGCGGTGACGCCGTATCTCGTTGCTGCCTTTCTATATGTCCTCCTGACTTTCCCGATAGCAACGTGGTTGGACACTTGGGGCAGTAAAAGAAAGAAGAAACTGGGGTTCTAGAACAATGACAGAAGTGGTCATGGAATGCAGGCATCTGTGGAAGACCTACCAGTCACGCCTCACGGCAGTGAAAGATGTTTCAATGAGAATCAACGAAGGAGACATAAAACTAATCTTCGGTCCTAGCGGATCAGGAAAGAGCACATTCCTAAGATGTATGGCAATGCTTACCCCGCCAGACAAAGGAGACGTCTTTCTCAGAGAAGAATGCCTAACTAAACCTGGCGTGGACCTGAACAAAGCAAGGGCCAGAATAGGTTTTGTGTTTCAACACATCTGGCTCTTCCGCCACTTGACCGCACTGGGAAACGTCGAGTTGGCACTGAGACGCGTGCTAAAAATACCCAAGGAAGAGGCAAGGGAACGTGCGTTGGAAGCACTCAGAGAAGTCAAAGTGGAAGAAATGGCCAACCGTTATCCAGCTCAACTCTCAGGGGGACAACAGCAGCGAGTGGGCATAGCAAGAGCCTTGGCACGGAATCCAGACATCATTCTGCTTGATGAACCAACTTCTGCACTCGACCCCGAACTGACCGGAGAAGTGATTGACACTCTGCGAGATCTAGCGAAAATGGGAACGACCATGCTCATAGTCAGTCACGAGATGCCTTTCGCACGCGAGATCGCAGATGAAATGATCTTCTTTGATGATGGCGCCATCGTGGAGACCGGTTCTCCTGAGCAGTTCTTCACGAATCCACAAAGTGAACGAGCACAGAAGTTCATGACGAGGCTCATAAAGAGAACGAGAAGGGAATGACACGGAGTATTATTTGATCGAATATCTTCCACTCATCTATGAAGGCCTAGTCACGACGATCATGGTGACGCTAGTCGGCATATTCGGTGGACTCGCGCTTGGAATATTGCTGGCAATAGGCGACTCATATGGAGGGAAGGTCATTTCAACACTGATCAGATTTTACGTTGAATTTTTCCGAGGCAGCCCCATCATAATCCAGCTCTTCATATTTCTCTTCGTTATCCCCACGTTGCTCAACTTCCGAATTGACCCTCTGATGGTAGGTTTTACAGTCTTTGCCCTGAACAGTGCCGCGTACCAGAAAGGCTATATAAAAGGCGCAATGGACACGGTTTTTGAAGACCAGATGACGGCAGGACTCTCGATAGGAATGGCGAAGCCCAAAACTATCTATTACGTAATACTCCCTCAAGCCTTGCGCATAGTAATTCCAGCTTGGAGTAACGAATTTTGCTCACTGACCAAAAGTACGGCAGCATTACTTGTGATTGGCATAAGAGACCTTACCGCAGCAGCTATGACGGTTGTTGGTCAAACATACAGAGTGCTCGAGACATATCTTTTCATAGCAATATTGTACCTAGTTTGGATAACTGCCTTCACGAAAATTGCGGACATAGTTTATGAGAAAAAGAAGATTCCAGGAATAGAAATTTCTGTGTAGGCGAAACTCCGAGATCAGTCAGTGGTTGGCGAGCCGCGCGCGCGAAGACTTGGTGAGATATACCATCCAGCCTGTTATCTGAAGTCACTTAAGGATAAAAAGAAGGAGTCCAAAAAAGACGCGCGCGCTTTTTTCGAAGCCGTCAACCAAGAGTCTCAGGCTTTTCTCATAGGTCCTTACGAATGAAAGAAGTAGACCGACAACCAATCCAAAAACAACAGAAAAAACGGAGATTAGTAGTAGTGCCGACTCCTAGCGCGCGTCCCTTCGGGCATTATGTTTGAAGCCTAATGATATTCAAAGTTTAAAGAACGAGAACGTAACAAAAAAATCAACAGCTATCGAATTCTTGCTCTATTCAGAGTTTTGACGCGCCACGAGTATGCTTTGATGACTTTGCTGTCTCCATAACCGCAGGCTGAACATCTTTTCTTGGTGACGTGATAAGATCTTCTGCCACAACGCCTGCATTTTATGTG
>DATEYW010000096.1:0-15880 GCA_035256045.1 Bathyarchaeia archaeon
ATATACAAGGTCGGCGCGTTACCTTTTGCGAATGAATACTGGAACAACAACTTCCTCATAGACCTGCGCTCTTTCTTCTCTATTACAAGCGCCTTAATCAAAAACGACGTAATAGTGACAGTAGACCCGATGCACACAATAGGCACCTTGAGTAAGGCGCTATTTCGAAAAAAAGTGGTAATGTACTTTTTCGGAGTGCCACCTCCAAAGGTATTGGACACCTTCTTAAGGAAAGCCGAGTCAGTCCGACAGACTCTTCTGTGGAATCTCTCTTTCTTTTTTTCCAATCGTCTGGTTACGAACAGTTTCTACACAAAGAATCTCGTCTCATCACTTTTGAGAGAAAAAGCCACTGTAAACTATCATGGCATCGACCACCTCGTTTGTCATGAAAAGGAAAAAGCCTCCAAGCTGAGAGAAGACCTCGGTGTGGGCGAGAGGAAACTGATCTTGTCAGTCGGAAGGTTCTCCACGCCCTACAAAGGAATGGGCGAAATGCTGAAGATCTTTAACCTGTTCCATCAACCTGAAAACGCGGTTCTCTTGCTCGTTGGGAGGGGTTCTATGCTTGATCTTGGAGTGCAAAATCTACCCGATAACGTAAAGGTGCTGTCGAATGTTTCGACTGAAATGATGAAGAACTGCTTCGGTGCTTGCGACATGTATTGCACATGCTCCAAATGGGAGGGGTTCAATTTGCCTATAGTTGCTGCGCAGGCTAATGGAAAACCGGTCATTGCCTACAATGTAGGTGCTCATTCGGAAATGGTGACGGTCGGAGAAAGCGGGTTCATCGTTGAGAACCCTGCTCAGTTTCTCAGTCGTCTTCGTCTTCTCGTGGATGACGAGAGTATGAGAAGAAAGATGGGAGAAAAAGCAAGAATTGCTGTGCGCAAATTCACTTGGGATAAAAGTGCTCGGAATTTTCAAAAGATTCTGTATCAGGTCATGTCGAAGCAGTAACGACTTGTTCACTTAAGAATCGTACTGGACCCAGTTGTTAGTTATTGGATGTCTTATTCGTCTGAGTCCTAGTGAAAGCTCTAGGCTACCGTTGTACATGTATCTCTGGATTTCTCTGTCATCTATCTTTCTCGAAGCTTGTATTAGAAGTCGTTTCTTCCATATGTCTCTGAACCTTTTCAAGTTCCACAAGAAACCATCGACTACCGCAAGCTTCTCGTTCGAGCTTCGTCCGTATACAAATAGCCACGCAGCCACAGCTGTTTTCAATGCTACGAGTTTTGGCGCTAGCTTCATCAGAGTTTTTGAATCATAGTTTTTGAGTGCAGTTGTCAGCCAGTTCCGTTCAAGCAGCGGAATCATCGGGCCATTTGACGCTCTCCATTCATGATAGATTCTCGAGTGGGGAACGTAGAAGATTCTGTATCCTTTCAGTCTTGCTCGCCAGCACCAATCTAGGTCTTCGCCGTAGAGAAAATATTCTTCGTCAAACGATCCCACGTCTTTCCACGCGTTTTTTCTGATGACTATGGCGCCACAGTTGGCGTAGAAGACTTCTTCAACGCTTTCGTATTGTCCGTTGTCCGTTTCGCCGTTGCCACGATTCCATCCAGAGCCAAATATGTCGCATTTGCCTCCCGCAGCATTGATCTCACCAGTGTTTTTCATGAAAAGCATCTTTGGAGTGACTGCTGACACGTCGTTATCATCAGTGATGTAGGGCATCAGTTCTCTCAACCATCCCGGTTCGACTGTAACGTCATTGTTAAGAAGGACTATGAAGTCGCTTTCCACTTTCTCCAGTACCATGTTGTAGGCTTTTGCAAATCCGTGATTCCGACTATACTTGACAATTTTCGCCTTAGGATAGCTTCTTTTCACGGAGTCGAGTGATCCGTCGTTGGACGCGTTGTCAACAACAACAACTTTGAACTGCGGGTAATCCATTCCGAAAATCGAATCAAGGCATTCACGAATGTGCTTTTTCCCATTGTAGTTAAGCACAACTACAGTGACCTCTGGAAATTCGATTTCGAATCCGTCACTTTTCTGGCCTGCTGGGTTGTTTAGCGTCAATTGGACCATGCTTTCATCATGAACCTTTGCTGATCGTCCGTCTCTTTCTTTACACCGAAGTGCTTGTCAACCTTCTTTTTTCTTCTGATAGTCATTTAAACCTATTCCTTTCTGCTCGTCGTTCAGCTTGTGATGTTGATAGACTCTTGAAAATCGAGCGTCATGAGAAACCTAAATACGCTTCAAAGCTCCATTCAGAAGCGAAATGTCCGCAAAGACTCGTGCCTTCATAGAACGCAAATTCCTTGCCTACTATTCAGAATGTTTCCATCAGGTAGGACTTCCCCCTTCTTTTCCAAGACGCGAGTATGCCGCATTGCTCTTCAGAAACAAGACGATGATCCGACATAGGAGTTTCACTCAGGCAGAAGGGCTCAAAGAGTTTTTGTGCACTGACACGCCGTCTGATGTCTACTATTCGAGTGCCAAATACGAAGAGCCCGACGCCTCAGAGATGGGCGCCAAAGGCTGGATCGGCGCCGACTTAATATTTGATATAGATGCGGACCATATACCGACGTCTTGCGACAAGATTCACGACGAATGGACATGCTTCAATTGCGGTCTTAAAGGAAAAGGTGAGGTCCCCGAAAATTGTCCTAACTGCTCAGGAGAAAAATTCGAAAACAATACTTGGCCATGTGAAGACTGTCTGAACTCGGCAAAGAAGGAGACTGTCAAACTCCTCGATATTCTCAAGATGGATTTCGGATTTAGCGAAAAGGATTTGCGCGTCTTTTTCTCAGGGCATCGGGGTTATCACGTTCACGTCGAAACCGAAGCGATCGAGACGCTTGACACCATGGATCGCAAGGAAATTGTGGATTATGTCTGTGGTTTGGGCTTCGATAAGGAGTTGCACGGGTTGAAGGGAGATGGAAGCGCAAGTTTCGATTTGAAAGCTGCTGGTTGGCAGGGACGAGTCGCACGGGGAATTCACGACACCGTTCTTAGTGCAGAACTTGATGATTACCGCAGAATAGGGCTGAACAAGAGTATTGCGCAAACAATAATGAGAAGCAAGGAGTCAATTCTGAAGAACATCAAAGAATCAAAACCGTGGGCGACATCAAAGGGTTTGGGTCCTCAGACTTTGGGAAAGTTGGTCGAACATTCGGTGCACTCGCAGTCGGCAAAAGTAGACACTGTGGTTACCACGGATATTCATCGGTTGATCAGACTGTCTGGTACCTTGCACGGGAAGACGGGTTTGAAGAAGGTCGAGTTTCCGATTTCCTCTATAGACAGTTTCGACCCTTTCAAGAGTGCTACAGCTTTTGAACGAGGCTCCATCTGTGTCTTGGTCTCTGATGCTCCCCAATTTTGTATTGGCGACCAAGAGTTTGGCCCTTATCGAAATGAAAAAACTGAATTGCCGATTGCAGCGGCTTTGCTGCTTCTCTGCAAGAAGAGAGCGGAGGTAATATAGCAAAATGTATGACCAAATCTACAATGCGTGGAAACTTGAGCTGGAAAAGACTGATCTTGAAAAACTGCCTACGGACTTCTACTCCAACGTTACAGAGTACGTGAAACATCTGAGAGAAGAAAGCCGTATGCTGGAAAAGCGAGCAACAAAGGCAAGTCTCCTAATTGAAGAGCTGCGAAACACGAAGCGCATGATCAGTCAACTAATTCGGATACGTCATCGGAAAATTGTCCTAAAGTTGGCCAAAGGAGAAGAACTCCCACAAGAATTCTTGACGCCAGAAGAGAAAGGAATCTACTCGACTCTGGCACCCGTTGCAGAAGCAGTCCGGTCGTTTGCCAAAGACATTGTGCGGGGGCAGCTGCTAACCGCGAAAGTAGAAGAAATTCATAAGAGAGTCGCTCTGCGTTTTCTAAAGGAGGTTCCTGCAATCATTGGCGCTGACATGAAGACCTACGGGCCTTTTCAAGTTGAAGATCTCGCAACTCTGCCTCTCGAGAATACAAAGATTTTGATAAAACAAGGGCTGGCAGAAAAAGTGGAAGCTGGATAGCCTCAGGTCACTGATCAGTGGATTTTGAAAATGAAGCAGAAATGTTTGAGCTCAGTTTGTCTCTTCGTGTTTTAATCCTCGCCCATAATGTTCGGCTGCCAATAATCAGAAGCGGATAGGACACAATCCATGTCATGGAGTACAGCATGCCATAAACATTGTGAAAAGTGTGCCAATCGCCTCCATTGATAGCGATTATGAAAATGGTCGCTATCCTCAGTGCATTTATGAAATACGTTATTGCAGCTCCAAAGATGAAGTAGACAGCTCTGTGTTTCCAACGTATAGTGCTGTTCTTGAAGAATAGAGGGATGGTGACTGAAAAGATAATCAAACTCTCAACGCCCGAGCATACCCATGCAACGGAGAAAGTAGTGGCTTTTCCAAATGCATCCCAAACAGTCAACACTGGCAGCGTGCCCTCATTGGCGAACAGTCTCATAACAATACTTGTCCTATATCCCATCAAATTCAGAACACTTGCCGACAGTTGTGTCGTTGTTGGCGCAAAGATCTGGAACGGTGTGAAACGCCCCCATGGATACAATGTATCAATCATGTACACTACTCCGATTACTCCTAGGAAAATCATTGAAATAGCGAAGTCTGAGGTCTTACGAGTTCCATAATACAGTGAAAAAATCAGTACAAACAACCCAGTCAAGACGAGATACTCTATCGAAAGCGGTACAAACTGAACAAACACATCGACGACGTTGTAGTTTGTGGCCAGGTCCATAATTGCGTTGTTTAGACCAGCAAAGTTGGCTACGGTTATGTAAAGAATCGGAAGCGCAAGAGCTACGATGAAAACGGCAGTCCTCACAGATCTCATTTTGGCGACTTTGCTTTTTGCGATTTTGTCCCAGTTAATGATCGTCTCCACAAACAGAAGCCATAAGAAGAAAAGGTAGAACATTCTGCCTTTCCACATCAAGTCATATGAGCTAGGATAAAGGATGTACAAAATGAGGAAGGGCACAGTGACCCCTATGATGGGCAAAGTTTTTCTCAGAAGAGGAATGCTTCGACCAAGACCAGATATTAGGTCATGCATTTTGCTGCTTTTCATATTGGATCAGGTTTAGCGTCTCAATACAATAGAATGGTTTCATTTAAGAGTGACGTTTATCCTTCAAGAAATTACGAAACGTCTTACGGCTGCAGAAACCTCATAGTTTAACGACAGCGTTGGACAACATATCGAGGAATAGAACGGAAAAAGTATAAGAACGTGTGTCGCTTCCTTTATGCAAAGCTGGTCGTGAATGTAGTGAATGTTCCCAAAGAAGTGAAGACTTACTGTCCAAGGTGTAAGCAACATCAGGCTCATTCAATCACTCTTTACAAGGCTGGGAAACGCAGACCCCAAGCCAAGGGAGAACGCCACCACAGTCTCCGAGAAAAAAGAGGCTATGGCGGGCAAAAATATCCCCTTCAGAGAGAATTCGCCAAGACCACTAAGAAACAGACGCTGAAACTAAAGTGCAAAGTCTGCGGATACATGCGCCACAAAGACGGCATCCGACTCAGAAAACTGGTAATTGCGTAATAGGAGGGAGATTTGTGACAGAATGGGAAAAACTAATTCCGAGACCGAGAAGCAGCTTTGTTCGTGTCAAATGCCTAAAATGCGGTAATGAGCAAATGGTATTCAGCAGTGCGGTCAACAAAGTCGTATGCAATGTCTGTGGAACGGAGCTCGCTGAGCCTTCAGGTGGAAAGGCCAAGATAAAAGGCGAAATAGTCGCAGTTTTCGAATAGGAAAGGAAGAAGAGATGTCCTTCAAGAAGCAAGAGTGGCCTGAACCAGGAGATCTGATCATAGCCACGGTGGACACGGTCACCGACTACGGTGCCTATGTCAAGCTGGACGAGTATGATAAGAGAGGGTTGCTTCATGTTTCTGAGATATCTTCTTCTTGGATTAGGAACATTCGAGATTTTGTGCGTGAAGGGCAGAAAGTGGTTCTGAAAGTCTTACGCGTGGACACTGAAAAAGGACATATTGATTTGTCGCTTAGGCGAGTTACAAAAAGAGAGAAAATCGAGAAAATTATGGTTTGGAAGAAAGACAGAAAGGCAGATGCACTGTTGAGGGGCGTTGCCGAGAAAGCTGGGATGACTTTTGAGGAGGTCTATGAAAAAGCTGGAAAACTGCTAGAAGATCAATATGGTTTATACGACGGATTTGAAAAAACGGTGAAAGAAGGTCCAGAGGTCCTCACGAAACTTGGGGTTCCTGAGGAACTTGCGAAAACATTCTTTGACGTTGCGCAAGAGAGAATACATGTTTCGATGGTAAGGGTCAAAGGTACGGCTGAACTTCGGTGCGGAAAGCCGAATGGTGTGAACGTGATCAAGGAAGCTTTCTCTAGCGCCCAAAAAGGTGAAAAACTGGGGACCGCTAAACTGCGCTTCTATGTTATTGCCGCCCCAAAATATAGTATCGAAGTCATGGCTGAAGACTACAAGCGTGCGGAAGAGATATTCCAGAAAGTCGCTCAAAACGTGGTCACAACGGTCACAAAGGCTGGAGGACAAGGGTCCTTCAGAAGGGACAAGTAATGGTCTGGCTTTTGCGAAAATGCGACAAATGCCGCCGCTACACACTAAGAGAAGATGCCTGTCCCTATTGTGGAGGAAGCGTGCGCATTCCACATCCTCCGAAATTTTCGCCGGATGACAAATACCTGAAGTACAGGATGGCTTTGAAACAGGAGAGTATAGACGAGTGAAAGAAACCTTCATCAAAGAGCTAGCGAAGGTGGATCTGAAAAACCCAATTCTTGTTGAAGGGCTTCCGGGGTTGGGGCTCGTCGGGAAGATCGCAATTCGACACCTGATCAAACAGTTGAAGGCTGAGAGGTTCGCTTTTCTATACTCGCCTCATTTTCCGTATTTTGTGATTGTCAGTAAAAAAGGAAATGTCCGGCTTCTACGTGGGACATTCTATTACTGGAAGAACAAAGGCAGCAAAAACGACTTGATTTTCTTCACAGGAGACAGTCAGGCTCAAACGATCGAAGGACAATATGAAATATCCGATCGCATCCTAGGGTTGGCCAAACAATACAATGTCAAACTTATCATCACCATCGGTGGATACCGAATGGAAGCCAAAGACAAACCGAAAGTCGTTGCAGCAGCGACAAACACCGAAGTCCTAGACAGAGCTTTGGCAGCCGGAGCAGAAGTCAGCCCAGCAGGGAGCCCTATCGTGGGAACGGCAGGTCTGATCCTCGGGCTTTCTCACTTTAGGAAGATCGAAGCTCTGTGTTTGCTCGGCGAGACAAGAGGTTACCTTCCAGACCCCAATTCCGCGAAAAGCATCTTGGAAGTGCTGCAGTCGATGCTTGGCTTCGACGCGAATCTGGCTGGATTAGACGAAGAAATAGCCAAGGGAGAGAAAATGGTGACTCGGCTCCAGAAGATTGAGGAGAAGAGAGCGATTCAGGCGGAAGAAACAAAGAAGGAAGAGGACAAGAAAGTCACCTATATTTCGTAGTCCCAGGCTCGTCGTCTATGTTTTCTTGAGGTAACCTTCTCTAGGTTCATATATCGTTCCTTCTCGCAGCAGTTGTGACAGCAGGCGATCTGACTCGGTTCGTGCGATCTTATACTTCTGTTCAAGCTCCATTTCCAAGGCTTCTTTTTCAACCATTCCTGTTTCTTTTCCCATTTCAATCAGTGCAGCAAGAATTATTTGCAGTCGATCTCTCATGCTCTTTGATCGTCCAGTCATTATAATGTCGATGTCTATCTTGAATGAAGACAGGTCGATTCCGACTTCTTCCAATGACCTTTTCATTATGGCAATTGCCGCTTCAGCATCCTCAGCCTGAACCTCTTTCCGCAAGGCGGCACGCGCTCGTGCTTCCGAGGTGCGGACGAGAGATTCAAGTTGACGTGCAGTGATGGCGACAGGTGATCCTTCTGCCTCACTGGCTGAACGCATAGCCAGATAGAAATCATTCAATCGTTTCAATGCGTCTTGAGTCAGAATCGGTTTGAAGCTCTTCGCGTAGCTGATGTATTTGCGCAAAAGCTCTGCCGAGACTGGTGGTTCAATCGGGCTAGAGCCCTTTCTGTGAAGTTCAAGTATGTGCATGGACATTCTGCTGTCTGATTCCTTATTGGGCACATCTCTGAGTACGAAGATCAAGTCAAACCTAGAAAGTATCGTCACTGGCAGAGAAATGTTCTCAGCAACTGTGCGATGCGGTTCGTACCTTCCCAAAGTGGGGTTTGCAGCGGCAAGTATAGCGGTTCTCGCGTTCAACGTGGCCACGATGCCGCCTTTCGCCACTGAAACCGTGTGTTGTTCCATGGCTTCGTGAATGGCAACTCTGTCTTCCGGGCGCATCTTGTCCATTTCGTCAATACAGGCAATTCCTTTGTCGGCTAGTACCAATGCTCCTGCTTCAAGGCTCATTCCGCCGCCTTTCTCACGTATCACTGCCGCTGTCAATCCTGCGGCGGTCGTACCGCGTCCTGAGGTGTAGAGTCCACGCGGTGCGATCCGTGAAACATACTGCAGAAGCTGAGACTTTGCTGTGCCGGGGTCTCCGATTAGAAGCGCGTTCATTTCTCCTCTTATTGTGATGTCTGGCAGGTCTTTGCCCACTCCTCCAAACAGGAGGTACATTATTGCCTCTTTGATGTGGTCGTATCCGTAAATGGAAGGAGCGATCGAGTTTATGATTTTCTGGTGGATCCATGGATCTCTTGCGAGTTCCAGGATTTTTTCTTCTTCCTCAGGCGATGGCATGGCCGTCTCGAGTTCTTTGCCTAACACTTCAATGGAATTGGCGTCCAAGTGAAGAATGAATGCGCGAAGTTTTCCGACTCCCGGAAGCGTAGGTGGTTGGGCACGAACCTGACCCACGATTGAAACGTCATCTCCGGGTCTTGCAACGTCAACGATCTCTTTACCAATGAGTTTGATACCTAAGGTTCGCGGAAGCTGTCCCGGCGGCAGGTCTTCAGGTCTTTCCTGAATGCGCAGATCTTGAGAGTCTATGAACGTGGATTCTTCTTGAACAAATTCGTACGGTCCTTTGGAGCCGCATTCCGGGCTACTACACGCGAAAGGCGCTTTGAGAAACGAGCCCGTTTGGTTCACGGGAGTTACCGTTCCACATCTCTTGCACCTGAAGGCGCCTTGCATCACCATTGGACGTACTGGAGAAGCGCGAACAACAATGCCTTCAACCATAACTATTTTGCCTATGTGCTCCGAGCCCAGCTTCCGAAGCGGCGCAGCTTCCAACAGGCGAACTAGTCTAACATCGACTAGTGGAATTCTATCAGCGTATTCAGGATCTTCTATCTGCAACTGAGCGTATGCCGCGTTGTTGGCATGCTTCAGATATTCATCAGGATGGTCAAGAAGCTCTTCCGCCAATTTCTGATCAAAAGCCAACAGGTCCTCAAAAGCGACGACAAGCGAAGTTTGCGCACTCATCGCCATCTGTGAGAGTCTCTTGCGGTATTCTTCAGTCTTGAAAAAGTTTTGAAGACGCTCTTGCGGATCTGAGATTTCGATTTCCTCAGCCATTTATGTTAGCCCCTGTTTGTTCGAGTATTCTGGTCTTCCAGCTGTTGATAACTTGGAAGAACTGCTCGTATAAGAGTCTCTCCTCCGCCGTTAGGTTTCGAAGAGCACTTTCAGTTTGAGCAGGTGCGGAGGCGATGGAAACGATTTTCTTCATTCGTGAATTTACGATGTCTTTAGTCAAATGATCCACCCTCTCGTATTCCCTCATCCTTTCCGGGTTATTGCTTATGCCTTCCCGCAATTCCACGAGGTATCGGCGAAGCTTCGGATAGAAGCCTTCCGAAAGCTTGGATATTTGCCCAGCCGTCTGGACGCGTTCTGTCCATTGAATCTTGCTCAGCTTCGTAGCGTCTAGGAGATCCTGAGCATGAAATCGTACGGTTCCAGATTTTGCAAGTTCCGTGGCAATCCAATAACAGACTTCATACTCGTTGCCCTCTTCAAATGGGCCAACAGTCAGTCCTGCGAGCTTGATTTCGGGGCAATTCCTGTTTGCCGTTACTTTGATAAGTGAATTCTCGAAAATAAAATCGAGATCTTGAATTCTCGATAATACTGGTTTAACCATTCTCTTATCCCCTTCAACCCTCGTAACTGAGAGGCACTTCCAACGCAGATATACAAGTAGCGGTTTAAAAGTTTAGATCGAAAGTACAACAGACTTTGACAGCTTTATTGTCTTGTTTTGTTCTAATAAAAAGGAGGTAAAGGGGTTTTTCGTTTGGCTAAGGCCAAAGGCCCAGCGTCTTAAGTGCATCGGCGACTCTGTCAACACCTAACATTAGAGCGGCAATTCGCATGCTGCATTTTTCTTTCTTGGACAGTGCGTACACATCATTGAAAGCCTTCACCATTTTTGCTTCGAGCCTACTGTTGACTTCGTCTAATGTCCAGTGTTCTCGCTCTAGATTCTGAACCCACTCATAGTAACTAACCGTTACACCGCCTGCGTTAGCCAAAATATCGGGTACGAGCAGTATTTTCTTGTCGTAGAGTATCTCGTCTGCTTCAGGGGTCGTCGGTCCGTTTGCACCTTCTGAGACTACCTTTGCTTTAACTCTATCCGCGTTTTCTTTTGTAATCGAGTTCTCAAGGGCAGCAGGTACGAGTATATCACATTTCGTTTCGAGGATTTCTTCATTTGTAATTGTCTCTGTTCCTCTGAAGTTTATGACTGAGCCTGTTTTCTTTTTATGTTCGTACACTTTGTATGGGTTCAACCCATCTTTGGCGTATATGCCTCCCATTGAGTCGCTTACTGCCAAGATTTTGCCGCCCCAATCATAGGCTATCTTGGCTGCGTTCCATCCAACGTTGCCGTAGCCCTGAACTGCGAAAGTGGCGCCTTTGAATTTCAAGCCTATCTGTTTGCTTGCTTCTCTGGCACAAATGTCAACTCCCATAGAAGTGGCTTCGTTCCTTCCTTCTGAACCGCCGATGGCAATGGGTTTTCCTGTTACACATTCAGGTACGCTGTAGCCTTGGCGCTGGCTATAGGTATCCATTATCCATGCCATGGTCTGTGAGTCAGTGTAAACATCGGGTGCAGGGACGTCACGATACGGACCGATGAAGTCAAAGATCATGCTCGTATAACGTCTTGTGAGATTTTCCAATTCGCCTCTGGACATTTCTTTTGGATTGCAGCAGATGCCGCCCTTTGCTCCGCCGTATGGAATGTCCATAACCGAGCACTTCCACGTCATCCACATTGACAGTGCGGTGACCTCGTCAAGAGTCACGTTTGGATGGTATCTTATGCCGCCTTTGTAAGGTCCTCTTGCGTCCATGTGCTGCACTCTCATGCCTTGGAAAACTCCGATTTTGCCATGGTCCATTTTTATGGCGACTGTGACCGTCAGAGATCTCTTGGGGACCCTGAGCATTGCGTGTATTCCGGGATCAAGGTTTAGTTTTTCGGCTGCGAGTCGTAGTTGTTCTAATGCAACACCATATGGTGTTCGTTCTTTTCCCATAACAGTCTCCTCTATTTGCGGAGACTGTGCACTTGGAATCCAGAATTTAAGGTTTACTCTAGACAAAAAAAGAACGGAAAGGAATGCTATTCGAGTATCCTTTCGACAGCGTCTTTTTCAAAGTCGTCGGCCATTGGTATGCCTGTGACTTTCGTTGCCCTTTCGGAGAGACTCATCAAGTCGTTTCTGCTAATCAAGTCCAGTTTCCATTTTCTATTGCCTGCCAGAAGTTGCTTAAGTCCTACTCCGACTCTATCAATGAGATAAGTGTAGACTGCGACTGCTTCCCACGGTATTTCTTTGAAACGCTCACCGTACTTTGTTTTCAGTTCTGGTGCGGCGATGAAGAATTTTTCAGGCGTCCCTCCAAACTTATCTGCAAAAGCCTTGGGCAATTTGCCTTCGTCTGACAACTGCTTGAAGTAACTTCCTTTGAAAGCCGCTGTTATCGGGGAGCGTCCCATCAAGACAGCTTTTACAAACGGGCCGTTTCCGAAGTTGCTCATTGCTATGGATTTGAAGATGGATGTTTCTTCAATGAAGCCACCAGCCATGATAAGATCCGGGACATGTCGTCCTTTATTCTTTAGCAGTTGTGCGCATTTCAGAACTATGGATTCCAAGTATACCGTCGGAATGCTCATTTCGTCCATCATTGGCACCGGGCTCATGCCTGTTCCACCTCCAGCGCCGTCAAAGGACACATAGTCTATTTTTGCTTCCGATGCCATTCTCATCGTCCATGCAACTGCTGAAGGTCTATACGCTCCTGTTTTTAGTGTTACGTGCTTCGCGCCTTGTTTTCTTAACCACTCAATGTCTTCAATGAAGCTCTTCTCCTTCGGAATTCCAACCCTGCTGTGTCTCTCAAAGGATTTGAACACACCGTCTTTGAATGCCTGTTGAACTACTGGATCCTCTGGATCTGGGATTACTACGTAGCCTCTCTTCTTGAGTAACTTTGCTTTTTCCAGGTCTCTTACGCGAACTTCGCCGCCGATCGCTTTTGCTCCTTGACCCCATTTTCTTTCGATAACGTTCACTTCTAATTTGGAGATTGCGTAGACATCGACCCCAAGTCTTTGGTCTTCCACGTTCGTCTGTACGACGATTTCTCCGTATTTTCCGTCCCAGAATTTTCTGAAGAGGTCAACTCTGCGCTTCAGCTCTTTTGAGGACGTCACTTTTCCGTTTGTAATTGTTGCTTCTGCGTCCATTCCACAGACGTTTTCACCGACAATTATCGATGCACCAGAGATTGCTGCGCCTACTGCTAGTCCTTCCCAGTTGAGTCTTGCTACGTCTGTTGAGCCGAAGGCTCCGTTCAAAATTGGGACTTTTAGAGGTATGCCTCCGACTTTCGTTTCTATGTTGACGTTGGGGAAAATGGTCAGATCTGAGTTCGGTTCTATTCCGTCTGCTTCGAATAGGCCCGCTTGTATATTGAAGTTAGACCAGTCTAGCCCGAAGTCTTTGAGTGCTCCCGCAGTGCTGTAGCCGAATTGTACTGGATCCGGATAGAGTGCTTCTCTGCCTCTGAAGGCCGATAGACTTATCTCACATAGGAACGGGCAATCACGGATGCAGATTGGGCACATTCCGCTTGTAGGGCTCGTGTCCTTGACTCTTGTCTGAGTTCCTGTCGTTGATTTGCCATTCAAGTACGAACTGTTTTTATGTACACGCTCAGTCATTCAACTCTCTCCTATAGCATCTCAAATTTCAGAATTAGATGATTACCTTGATATGCTTTTAAGTATTTACCTAAGAATACTTTTTATGAACATTCGTGAACATGATAATTGTGTTATTAGTACTATGCTCTACAATTTGATTTCGAGTCCGTCCGCCCAGTATTCACGACGTTGGAAGGTTTTGGGATCATATCGGGCACCAGCTTCTCTGACTTCTAGGAATCTTTTCTCGCCTTCTCTGGTGAGGTCAACTACGACTTGGGTGATGTGCTCTATGAGAGCGCGGAATTCTTTGGGATGAGCATTCTTGGCTATTGTCCAATAAGCTAACGCCTGATACGCATACAATGCTGGACATACATGACTGAAAAACTCTTTCACTGCTTCATTACCCCAAACATGCTCCATGAGTGACAGACTGTTGAAAACCAATCGAGTCCCCGGCGTGACGAATTCTCTCTCGATTCTGCCAAAGAATCTGTGAAACTGCTCAGGGTCTTTTGAACTGGGAACTTTTCTTATCCAAGCAGGCGCTTTGTCATAGAAATCCGAAAACACCAATTCGCCATGACCCGAAGATTCCGAAAAACAGTCCAATGTAAGGAACTTGCTCTCCCACCCTTGTGGAAGGGTCGCGATCAAGTTCTTCAATTGAAGCATTAGAGCCTGCGGAGGATATATGAAATCTAGATAGATTACCTGATTTCCTTCCATAATTCCTTGTCTCATAAACGTGTAAAGAAATTCTCTCGCAAACGTTGCGGATTCGACTTCCCAAACTACGTTCTCACCTAAGAAAAGTCCACCTTCCAGAAGCTGATCCAATTGAGTTATTCCCGTCGACAGCATCTTCTCTGGGCTTTTTTCCACGCTTGATCTCCATTGTCTGTTTGATTGACAATGCTAAAAACGTTTAGGTGCGCATTCCTGTTCAGCCGTGTACATAGTGTACATAACGTTTCTATATATGAACATTGCATTAGACATCCTTGCAGAATAAAGGTGGAAAAGAATGTTGAACCCAATCGAACTTTCAGGAAGAGAACTTGGATTGATAAAACTGATGGCTGACTTTTTTGTGGAGAAACCAGAGCTGACTGCAAAAATGGAAAGCTATACGACTGCTCACTATGCACTCGTTACGACATATTCAGAGAATTTCGGAATTCCGGAAGCGGACGTATGGAAAACATTTGAGGAGCTGCAGAAAAAGATTGACGAAACGGAATACGTTCAGGTTGAGGCCCCGCGGCCAATAAACAAATGGCTCCAAATGTCAAAAGAGGAAATAAACATGCTTCGTACAATTCTTGACTACTTTTCCGCAAACCCGAAAATGTCCCCTGCTGGTTCTTTCACCTCAAAAAGATCTGAATCAATAATTGATGCCTACGTTTGGTTTTTCGGAAGCACCAATGGCACTAGCGAAGTAGCGCGCGAGAATTTCCAGGACCTGATGGAGAAACTTCAGACAGCTGTGTCCCTAAAGTTGGAGACGCTGGCCCCGATAGTCACTACGCCAAACCCTTACGAAGCAGTCCTGAGATTGCTAGACATAGCTTCACAAAGACTGAAGCTGGATCCAGGACTGCATGAGATGCTCAAGCGCCCAATGAGAACAATAATGGTGAACATTCCGGTTATCATGGATGACGGAGGTCTGCAAGTTTTCACTGGGTACAGAGTACAGTATAATGACATTCTGGGCCCTACAAAGGGAGGCATTCGCTATCACCCAGACTTGGCATTAGACGAAGTAATTGCGCTTTCCGCGTGGATGACCTTCAAAACTGCCGTCACAGGACTCCCTCTTGGCGGAGGGAAAGGTGGAATCAGATGCAATCCAAAGGCGATGTCCAAGGGAGAGCTCGAAAGACTGACAAGAGGCTACACACGCGCAATGGCCAGGAACATTGGGCCAAACTACGACGTTCCAGCCCCGGACGTGTATACTGATGCACAGACTATGGCATGGATAATGGATGAGTACAGCGATATAGTCGGTTACAACGCCTTCGGTGTGGTTACAGGAAAGCCTGTCCACGTTGGCGGTTCGTTAGGTAGAAACGAGGCAACTTCACGTGGGGTCATGTACACTATCATTGAAGCAGCAAAACACTTGGGTCTCGAACTCAAAGGAGCAACAGCGGTAATCCAAGGATATGGGAACGTCGGATTTCATTCGGCAAGACTGCTTAAAGAAATCGGATGCAAGATAGTCGCCGTCTCTGACTCTAAGGGAGCGATTTACAATGCGAAAGGCTTAGATCCTATCGAAGCATTGGAACACAAGAACCAGACAGGTTCTGTTGCTGGATACAAAGGCGGTACGAACATCACAAACGAGGAACTGTTGGAATTAGAATGTGACATCCTTGTTCCTTCAGCATTAGAAAACCAGATTACTGTCGCAAATGCGGGAAAAATCAAAGCAAAGATCGTAGCGGAGGGTGCAAACGGACCAACTACTCCTGAAGCGGATGAGATACTTTACAAGAGTGGAGTTTTCGTGATTCCAGACATATTGGCCAATTCAGGAGGTGTCATTGTCAGCTACTTTGAACAAGTTCAGAATCAAATGAACTTCTACTGGACGGAAGAAGAAGTGCGGTCAAGACTGAAGAGCACT
>DATEYW010000097.1:0-5018 GCA_035256045.1 Bathyarchaeia archaeon
CCACTGTGTAAGGGCGACTTCATGTCTGCCGCAGCATTCACAGAGCCCAACGTCAGCGGAAGCGACATAAACCGCATGGAAACGACCGCAACGAAATATGGCAATGAATGGTGGATAAACGGTCAGAAGACATTTATCACCAACGCAACCGTCGCAGATTTTATTGTCGTCCTAACTCAAACCGACACGAAAATCAGACCTACGCATCGCGGTGAAACTCTGTTCGTTGTTGACAAAGGAACGCCGGGTCTAGAAGCGACCAAGCTGCACAATAAGATGGGAATCAGATGCTCAATAACGGGAGAGCTCAACTTCAGCAACGTGAAGGTCACCGACTGGAACATGGTCGGCGAACTCAACAAAGGCTTTTACTACTCAATGGAATTCTTCGACAAGACACGCGTCGGCGTTGCGGCGCAAGCCATCGGCATGGCGCAAGGCGCTTGGGAAATTGCGTTCAAGTACG
Source organism: Bathyarchaeia archaeon (assembly GCA_035256045.1). Lineage (GTDB taxonomy): Archaea > Thermoproteota > Bathyarchaeia > Bathyarchaeales > Bathycorpusculaceae > DASPPK01. The sequence goes on from DATEYW010000097.1 coordinate 467, forward strand.
CCAAGCAGAGGGAAGCCTTCGGTATGCCTATAATGCAGCATGAAGCCATAGGAATGAGGTTGGCTGAGTTAGCAACCAAGATAGAAGCTGCTAGGCTGTTAACCTACAAGGCGGCGTCCTTGGTTGACCAGGGAAAAATGGATGCTATGGCAACGGCAATGGCCAAGTACTACGCCGGGGAAGTTGCAATGGAAGTCACGAACGCTGCGATTCAGACCCTTGGCGGCTACGGATACTTCGGTGAGTATCGAGTTGAAAAATACCATAGAGACGCAAAAATAACAGAAATCTACGAAGGAACCAGCGAAATCCAGAGGCTGCAGGTGCTCAAGTATCTTCTCAGCAAGTACTAGTGGCTTTGGCAGAACCAGGCTATTTTAACTTCAATCAGTACATGACATGTAACAAGCATATTTCCTCATTTTCGTGAGCTCGCGGCATGAAAAACATATATGTCTTCTAAACAAACAAAGAATAGGTGGTAGACTTGAGTAAAGCATACGAGACTCTCAAGATAGAGCGAGAAGAAAACGTTCTTTGGATTGTATTGAATCGACCTCATCGGCTTAACACGTTCAACGACGTCCTGATGGAAGAACTCGGTGACATGCTGAACACTGCGGAAAACGATCCGAGTGTCAAGTGTGTAGTAATCACTGGCGACGGCGACCGTGCATTCAGCGCAGGCGCAGATGTAAGCATGTTCCAGAAGGCAAATCCCATCAAGGCGGAAGAATTCTCCAGAGGCGGACAGAAGACCTTTGGCAAGATCGAGGAAATGTCAAAGCCAGTCATCGCCGCAATCAACGGTTATGCGCTCGGCGGAGGACTAGAACTCGCCTTAGCATGTGATCTGAGAATCGCAGCTGAGCATGCTGAACTTGGAAGCACAGAAATCAATCTGGGCCTGATTCCAGGATGGGGTGGAACTCAGAGACTTGTCAGAATCGTTGGCCTGGCAAAAGCAAAGGAAATGCTGATGTTGGGAAACAGGCTGAAAGCCGATGAAGCATTGAAAATAGGTTTGGTTCACAAGGTTGTTCACTTCGAGAAGCTTAAAGACGAGACTAGAGCGATCGCCAAGAAGCTTTCGGACGGACCTCCAGTGGCTATGAAATACGCGAAACACGCAGCGAACTTTGGCTCTCAGGTTCCTTTGGAAGTCGGGTTAAGACTTGAGGCGGCACTCATGGGACTCACATTTTCAACTGAAGATATCAAAGAAGGCGTAGAAGCCCTGTTCTCCAAGAGGAAGCCGGAATTCAAAGGCAAATAGCTCTAGTCTTCCCTTTGGTTTTGTCTTTCGTCAAGATTCCAGAAGTAGAAGAGTGTTTGAAGTGAGAAAAGTAGCGGTGATAGGAATCGGCAACTCCAAATTTGGAGTCAGACAAGACGTCAACGTTTCTGAAATGGCTTTCGAAGCAGTGAAGCCAAGTCTTGAAGATGCTGGTTTGGGTGCGAGCGACATTCCGTATGTTGCGGTTGGATCAGTGGGGGCTGGAGCGTGGTACGAGGAGCTTCTCCCTGCCGTCGTGGTTTCCGAGTATTGCGGCATGACAGGCGCAGGTCTGGTACGCTGTGAAGCGGCTTGTGCGAGCGGTAGCGCAGCGTTCTTCACTGCCTTTTCTGCCGTGGCCAGTGGTTCCGTGGACATTGCTATGGCGTTGGGTGTTGAAAAAATGAGGGAGATTGATACGCCTACGGCGATGGAATGGATTGGCCGAGCCGGCTACTACCTTTGGGAGTTCCATAATTTCGGAATGACGTTTCCTGCTTACTATGCGTTGCACGCTAACGCCCACATGGCCAAGTATGGAACGACTGAGGAGGATTTGGCTCTGGTTGCCGTGAAGAATCACAAGTATGCTTCGATGAACCCTATCGCTCATCTTCAGAACAAGATCACGGTTGAGGACGTTCTGAACTCGATGGTTATTGCTTCACCTTTGAAGCTTTATGATTCTTGTCCTATGACTGATGGGTCTTCAGCTGTTGTTCTTGCGTCTGAAGAAAAAGTCAGGGAACTGCATGTCGACACGCCTGTTTGGGTGGCTGGCATTGGGTATTCTTCAGGGTCAGCAAATCTAAGTAAACGGAAAGACTACGTGAGTCTTGAGGCAAGTGTTTTAGCGTCGAAACAGGCTTTCAAGGTTGCTGGTCTAACACCTGGTGAAGTGGATTTTGCTGATGTTCATGATTGCTTCACAATAGCTGAAATCATGGCTTACGAAGACATCGGATTCTGTGGAAAAGGTGAAGGTGTGAAGCTGATCCGTGAAGGGCAAACAGAGATCGGTGGAAAGATTCCAGTTAACATGGATGGCGGGCTCAAAGCGAAAGGGCACCCCATAGGAGCAACGGGATGCTCGATGATATATGAGCTGACTAACCAGTTGAGGGGAGAAGCTGAAAAAGGGAGGCAGGTTCCGTTGAAAAATAGCATTGGACTCGCCCATAACGTTGGTGGAACAGGTCACTATTGCTACGTGACCATCCTGCGGAGGTGATGCCCAAATGTCTTCGATGCCGACCTTGAGGTCTAGGGAGATAAAGATAGTTCAGGAAATTCCGATCAGTAAGAACCTGAAGTTTTATCAGGGTTTGAAGGAAGGAAAAGTCTATGCTACCAAGTGCAAAGACTGTGGAAAAGTGTACTTTCCGCCGATGGTTGATTGTCCTGAGTGTTTGACAACTGGGCTAGACTGGGTTGAACTCAGTAGCGAAGCGGAGATCGAGACGTTCACGCATGTGGTTGTCAGGCCCACAACTTTTCAGCAGCAGAAACCGTACACTGTGGCGATAGGCAGACTGAAAGAGGGTGTAAGAGTGCTTGCATGGCTGAACGGATTCAAACTTTCAGAAGTGAAGGTTGGCATGAAAGCCAAACTCGTTGCAGGAGTAACTCCCGAAGGAAATGCAACGTATGAATTCATCAAACCTTGACCCATGCTTTGCTGTTTCTTTGTGTGACTAAGCTCAAAGGTTGCTAGAGGCGGCCTATTAATCGCTCGTGACAACTTTCGAGTCCTCAAAATCGACTGACACAGGTAGCAATCTCGAAATATGTATCTGGTGAAATGTGAATCGAAAAAGGGAAGGATGTTGTAGGGACAGCTCACTCGTAGCGGACCAGGTAGAGCGGCTTGCTTGCCTGTTTTCTCCGTTCTGAAAAAGATACGTCTCTCAGATTCCTTGCCATCACAGTCGTTTCCACTAGTCTTTCCGCGGAAGCACGACGTTGAACAAGAGAGTCAAGCTCTGTTTCTGGAAACAGCGTTGTCAGGCTCTTCACGTTTTTATTTATGGCTTTCACCTCCTTTGCTCGGTTTTGGGAAACATACTTCAACAGGAGATTGGTCCAAAGTTGACTCTTCAAATTCGAAGTCACAAAGGACAACGCATGCGAACAACATACATTTTTCTCCTCTTACATCAAACACCTCCAAAAGGCAAGAAAACGAACAGCGTCGAAAGAAAGCGAACGTTTTCAGCCTTATTACGGGAGGAAATAGCGCATGCTAATATGTTTGAAGGAAAATCTGATCGTTGTGGTCTTCAAACGCATTAGCGAATATCTCCTACCGTTCCGAGTACATGGAACGATACGGCGGTATAAGTCTTCTGGGAAGTCTGATGAGAAAAATACAGAAACATTTTACAATTTCTTTCAAAGCCTGTAATAATTACAGTTCTGCTTTTCTTATGTTCAGCATCGAGATTGTCATGAGTGCCTAGGTTAATTTTCCAAGTAGTTCGGTGTGTGATTCCCTCGTTTTTTTCTGAGTTGAGACTCTTCTGCTGGCGCGCTGGACTTTAGAGCAGGCCCTAAGGCAAAGGGAGTTTGCTGGAAGCGTGGGTTCAGACGAATTCCTTGTGAGATATTGCTGCAAAGATGATGCTCAAGATTGCAAGCATCGTTGGGGGTAGTCCAAACAGCAAGCCAGTCATCCATGAATTGGGGGACTGAATCGTCGAGAAGTTACCTATTGTGACAAGCCCCGAGATTGCTACGAGGCACATTCCTGTCATGGAAAGTGGGAAGAGTCTCCGTTTCAGTGCAAATATCCCTGCTGTCAGACCGAATGCAAAGCCTAGAATTCCGAAAAAGCCGGTGATGAACCATTCGAAATAGTGATAGTAGTAAGAGGAACGGACGTACCAAACATACACATATAGTCCGATGAATCCGCTGACGACAGCCGCACAAGCAGCGATGATAATGAGAATACCCGCGGCGACTGGAAATCCTGTTCGTTTCACGTAAGATGCAGGCGTAGACGGTAGGCTCGTAGCGCAGTAAGGGCAGAAGACTGCGTCGCTTTCCCGCACTTGTCTGCCACATTTTGGACAGAATCTCGTCAAAACGTTCAATCCTCGAATACATTATGGTTATGCTTTAATTTAGTTCTAGCGATTAGAACAATCTTGTCTGTTTGGCTTTTGCCACTGCATGCCAGAATGACTATCCCTTTCGTTGGGACACTAACGCCCATCGATCCGAGATCGTGAAGAAACCATCGCCACCTCTTCGTTCGACTCTGAATTCTTCAAG
>DATEYW010000098.1:0-3819 GCA_035256045.1 Bathyarchaeia archaeon
TGAAACATAAATATCCACGCTGCGTATATTCATAAATGTGAAATGCAATTGTCTAACGTGCCCAGATTCTCGTCGACAGACCTCAGATCTTGGCTAGAACACGAGACTAACTCGATTTTCGTTCCGGTTCACACAAAAGCAAAGAGAATATTGGAAGACATGCAGAACACGCTTAACAATCTTTTAGACGTGTCCAAAATGCTGTTGGACAATAGCGCAAAAGAGATCGAAAAAAGAAACATGAAAACCTATGGAAGAGCACGTGCCCTCAACAAAATTGCCAGACTTTTCGTTGACAGGCTTCGCCAACTTAAGATTCCAGACGAAGTGACGTACGATAGCGCTGGAATTTCTGTTAAAGAGTTGCAGAAAGCGTTTGCCGTAACCGAGATTGATGTGAGGAACTGGTTTCCGAGAATATCACCTTTTTTCATTCTGGATCGAAGGAAATTTCTAGCAGTCTTCGAGAAAGCGAAGGCAATGTTGAAAGAACTGGAGAATTTCGTCCTCAAAGAATATGTCAAGACAAAAACTCTGGAAGAAACTTATCAACTCATAGATAAAGTTACTCAGCTTGAAAAACAGCTGAAAGACCTCGGAGAGAAGAAGGCGAAAGTCGATGCTGACAAGAGCTGTGTTGAGAAACAAATTGCCGAGAGCCAGCAAAGAATTGATGAACTGAAAACAGTCGGCGGAATAGGACAATTGAGCCAAACACGCAATGAAATCACGATTCTCTGCGAAGAAGTGAAACATGATCTGCAACACCTGCAAAAACCCTTCATCAAACTCCAATCTTTAGCGACTCACGGTTCAGGAAGCGGTCTCACGCCAGAAGAACTGAAAAAACTCGCGCAGTATCTGGAAGATCCTTTTGGAGCGCTCTCGACGGAAGAAGCCGAGTATCCGCTGCTGAGACAAATCCTTCAGAAACTCCGAAAATTCCTTTCAGAAGCCAGTCTCAAACTGAAGCCTGAAAAGGCAAGAAAAGCGGAGCAGGCCATAAACAACATCGTCGACCACAATTCACTCACAGCATTGCACAACAAGTGCAAGGATGCCATGACCAAGAAGACACAGCTTTCAATGTCGGAAGAGGTTGCCGCCACACAAAGGGATATCGCAAAACTCAATGAACACCTAGACCTCCTGAAGAGGAACAAGGGAGTTCTTGAAGCAGACGGACTGATGATTGGCAGGAATCACTCCGAGGCAATGGAAAAGATTCGAAACCACAAGAATGAGATCGAACACAACGTTTTTGATTTTCTGGCCAAGAAAATCGTCGTTGTCTAATCTGAGGAACGCTGCTTGAAGATCGGTCTCGCCCAGATAATCAAGGAATCAATCGAAACCTCTCTTGCGACCTACAATGAGGTCATTGAAGATTCAACAGTAGTGCTGCAAAATGAAAATGGAAAGGTCGGAAAACTGGAACTCATTGGGCGACTAGTAAGAATGGAACCATCCGGAAATGCTGTAATAGTAGGAGACCTGCATGGAGACCTCGAAAGTCTCGTTCACATCCTGCAAGAAAGTGACATAATCAGGAAGATGGAAGACCTTCAAACAACTCACTTGATCTTCCTTGGAGACTACGGCGATCGTGGCAATTTCTCTCCGGAAGTGATACACGCCGTTTTGAAGCTGAAGCTCCTTTTTCCATCTCAAGTCGTGTTGATGCGGGGAAATCATGAAAGTCCTAAGGACATCTTGGCCTATCCTCACGACTTACCCGACGAACTACGGAACAAGTTCGGCGAAGGCTGGACTGAAACATACGAAAAAACCTTTGAACTTTACAAATATCTTTACACAGCAGTGCTGGTGGAAGACCGGTATCTGATGGTTCATGGAGGCCCGTCCGAACAAGCCCTGACAATCGCCGACCTAGCCTACGCCCACAGAGAACATCCTAGAATCAAAATCCTGGAGGATATACTGTGGAGTGACCCCTCCGACTCCGTTCAAGGAGTGCATCCGTCTCCCAGAGGCGCGGGCAAACTCTTCGGGAAGGATGTTACCACCAAAGTCCTAGATGCGTTTAAGGTTCACATTCTCATAAGAGGTCACGAATCGTGTGGCAACGGCTTCAGAATCGACCACGACGGTAAAGTGCTGACACTCTTTTCCAGAAAGGGTCCTCCCTACTACAATGAACATGGCGCTTACTTGGACTTGCAGCTTTCTGAAAAATTCAAGAACGCCGAGCTTTTGATTCCATATATCCATCAATTCTGAGCTTCAATGAAACCTCGGAAGCTTTAAGAACGTCTCGAAACGCAATTCCAGTATATTCAAGACGAAGGAGAGTCGCTTTTATGAAAATCGGCATCGTTACACGCAATGAAGAAGCCTACAGTTCATCTCAGCTGCAAGAATCATTGCAGCGGCATGGGCTCGAACATCCATGCTTCTCCTTCTCAAAACTAGTAGCTCGCGTTGGGTACAAGCCCTTAGCCAGAGTTGGAAGACTCGATCTCGAAGACCTGAACGCGCTCATAATTCGCCCCATCGGCCGTGGCTCCATTGAGGAACTTGTTTTCAGAATGGATGTTCTGTACGCGCTTCAACGAGCTGGCTTATGCATTGTGAATCCGCCGGAAGCGATTGAACATTGTGTCGACAAGTACGACATACTCTCTATTTTGGAGGGAAACGGTATTCCAGTTCCCCGCACTGTGACAACCGAAAACCTCAATGGTGCGTTGAAGGCTTTCGAGGAACTGGGAAATGATGTTGTTGTCAAGCCACTGTTCGGTTCCCGAGGAGTTGGCGCCACCAGGGTGAACGACGTGGAAGTAGCTTCAACAGTTTTTCGGGCAATACTGTTCTATCATGGAGTAATCTACATTCAAGAGTTTGTAGAACATGGTTTTTCTGACATCCGAGCTTTCGTGGTAGGCGACAGAGTTGTTGCGTCGATGCGTCGCGTTGCTCACAACTGGAAAACGAACTACAGTCAGGGAGCCAGACCGTCACGTATCCAACTTGAGAAGAACCTCGAGGACCTCGCAGTGAAATCGGCAAAATCCATCGACTGTAAGGTAGCTGGCGTGGACATACTGGAAAGTCTATCGGGACCGGTTGTCGTAGAGGTTAACAGTCAACCGGGATGGCGAGGGCTCCAGTCGGTGACGAAGATCAACATTGCGGACGAAATCATAGATTATGTGCTTTCACAGATCAAGAAGTGAAATCATGCAGGAAGTCGAAATTCTCAGATTGAAGGTAGGGGAAAAAAAGGCGGATCGTGTCAAAGATTTTGTGGCTCAAGAGAGCGCGCTCCACATTTTTCTGAACAGAACCTTCTACGCAACCATATTATGTTCACCGTCAAACCAGAAGGAACTTGCCATCGGACACCTGCTCACCGAAGGCATCGTTAGGTCCATTGAAGAGATCGAGGAAGTCAATGTAAAGGCGCAGACCTGCAAGGTCAAGATAAAGCTCGACGTAAATTTCAAAAAGAGAATTAGAATCTCTAGGCACTCACTTCGCATAATCCTCTCGGAATGCGGAGGCGAACAAGCGCACAAGCTTCTGGGAAGGCTTCCTAAGATCAAGTCGGACCTGTCAGTCAACGCTGAAACAGTCGTGAACTGCACGAGTCGTCTGAACTCGCTTGCGCAGACTTATATGAAGACAGGAGGAGTGCATGCGGCTGCCCTCTGGACAAGAGACGGGGTTCTCCTAGCGGTCGCCGAGGATGTCGGACGCCATAACGCGGTAGATAAAACGATTGGGATGGCAATGATCCTCAAGACAGACTTACAGCATTGTTTTCTGACTTTGACCGGAAGGTTGACGGAAGACATA
>DATEYW010000099.1:0-13457 GCA_035256045.1 Bathyarchaeia archaeon
TGAACGAAAATGACGTAGCCGAAGTTTCGAAAGTCAACTACTGAGTCAACACTGTCAAGGGAATCTCGTACAAAATCCATGAAGTTTGCGTCAACGAATATTCCCGAGTTTCCACCATAGTACTGCATACTTCTAGGAAGAGTGGACCAAAACGGGAGACACTCTACGTCAAGAAAAACACTGCCATAAGAAATCTGCAAGTAGTAGGCTGCCAGCGGTGCTATCTTTCTTTGAACTATGTCTTTCTCTATGTTTGTGGCGTTAGACAAGTCTGCGAATCTCACCGGCACCGCGAGAATCTTGAGGTTTCCCGAAATGGGAGACGGAATGGAGGAATAGGATGGGGTCAGCTGTTGGGTAGACAAAAGTCGAGTTTCGCTTAGAAGACCCGGCAGTTTCGCCATAATCTGAGGTTTTGCGTCTCTGTGATCCAGAAGTAGCCAGCTAAACTGTCCCGTCAGAGGATTAACTACTAGGGCAATGATGATTAGGACAATGACTGGCCTTGGAAGGAATGTGCGTTTCTCCAGAGTCTTCAGCTGCTGTTTTTTTGACTCCAAAACAGAATTATGGGCAGTCAAATCGAAGCAACAGTCTTCTGTGAGATCGTTCAAGCTTCAGGTAACGCAAGTTTGACTTCTTCCTTCATCGTGTCAATCTTGCTTGACGCCTTCAGTGCCTCTGCAACTTCGTCGTCTGATGCTCCGCGTTTGATGTCCAGCTTGTCTTGCAGAGGTTCGATATGGTTGGCGTTCACTCGCCGTCTCTTAACGCCTGTAACCTTTTTCGGTCCAGTTATCAGCACAAAGCTCTTGTCTGCCAAGTCGACTATCACGCATTTCTTTCCAGCTTCACGACCCGAAACCTTGACACATATTCTGCCTACTTCAATCGCGGGCATTACAAGTTCCCTCTTCTGAAACGATATAGAGAAAAGTCTAGCATGCTTATAAGTTCATTCTAAGTTAGGAATCTTTCCACGACATTGTAGAGGATGCTCGTTCCGAACACAAGATTGTCCATAGAGATTTTCTCGTCTATGCCGTGAATAGCTTCTTTTATTTCGCTATAGGGGATATCTGACTGCATGGGGTGGAAACCATAGCTCGTGATACCCTTTATTCTGAAAAAGCGCGAGTCAGTTCCGCCCGTGAGCATGTCGGGAGCGATATGACATTCAGGATCAAAATCCTTCAAGACGCCGACTATTTGTTCGTAGAGCGGCGTGTGCAGGGGAGATTCAGACGGGTCTTGTGCTTGAACAATTTCAAACTCCAATTTCTCAAAGTCAACTTCACGCAGTAAATGCTTGATTGTCTCCAAAGCTTCTTTTGGAGTTTGTCCCGGTAGGACTCTGCAGTCAAAGATTGCCTCGCATTCGGAAGGTATTACGTTCTCCTTGACTCCGCCATGAACAATTGTTGGAGTGACTGTCATTCGGAGTTTGACCCGCATCTCTTCAGCGATGAACTTGTCCTTTTTGGCGATGTCGTCCAACATTTTGTCAGCGATAGCAGGATTTTTCAACAAACCAGTCAGCGCTTTTCGTTTCGCCCTGTCTCCAGCTGCCACTGCAGTCAAGTATTCTTTTACGGTGGGTATCAAGGTGATTCTCGCTCGGTAATCGGCAAGCTTGTCAACAACTCTGTTCATACGAAGAATCGCGTTGTCTGCCGCTCCTGGTATCGATCCGTGCCCTGGGATGCCTTTTGCCTTGATCTTCAACCATAGAATTCCCTTCTCTGCAGTTTGAATGGTATACATTGACTTTCCATCGATTGGAACCGCTAGTCCTCCGCCTTCGTTTATCACGTAATCAGCATCCACTTTTTCAGGATGATTTCGGACCAGCCAACCAGCTCCTTTTTCTCCCCCTTTTTCTTCATCCGCCGTTGCAGCCAAAACTATGTCACCTTTGAGTTTGACTTTGTTTCTCTTGAGAAGTTTCATGACCATGACTTCGACAGCCGTCATGGATTTCATGTCAACTGCACCTCTTCCCCATACGAAGCCGTCTTTTATTACTCCTCCAAAAGGATCTATGCTCCATTCTTTTCGGTTCGCTGGCACGACATCCAGATGTGAAAGTAGAAGCAGACTTGGTTTTGATCCCGTTCCCTTCAGGCGCGTTATTACACTGCCTCTCCCAGGTTCCGATTCATATGTTTCACATGTGAACCCCTCTCTCTCCAAGCTTGTAGCCAAAAACTCGGCTGCCTCCGTTTCGTTCCCAGGCGGGTTAGTAGTGTCTATGCGAATCAATTCACTAAGAAGACCAGCAACTTCCTCTCTTGTATCTTTCAGCAGTCTTAAGGGGCTCATAATCGTCCTTTCCTTCGTGAACCAGCTGCGGGCGCTGACTCAACAGTCTATTACAAAGCTCAGTTGTTGCTTAAGCTTTAATATCTAATTCCTCTGTCTATTCAGAAACAGGGCAAGTTTAAAAAGTCGTGAGGGTAAAGGGAAGGCAGTCTAGATGGTCAGTCAGCAGGACCAAATGCTACCGCGTTTGCAGGAGAGTTCGGGCAAAATCGTTGGGCTGATTTCTGACACTCACGTGCCGGTTCGTGCTAGGCAGATTCCGCAACAGGTTTTTAAGGTTTTTGAAAATGTCGACTACATCGTGCATGCGGGAGATCTAGTCTCGTTGTCCGTCATAGACGAACTGGAACAGCTCGCACCAGTTCTTGTTGTGTATGGAAATATGGACGGTCCCGAAGTGCGCGGAAAACTCCCGAAAATGAGTTCTTTCAAGATCTTTGATTGGAAGATCGGAGTCACGCATTACCCCGGCCCTCGTTTCGGTAGTGGAAGACTGCGTGAAATGGCCAGAACTAACGGTTTTGACGTGCTGGTTTACGGGCACACACATAGTTCAAACATAAGATGGGAAGGCGACATTCTGCTGATCAACCCAGGAAGCCCCACAAATCCAAACCCGCCTTTCATCGTCAAACCGAGCGTGGGCTTGCTTAAGATTACGAAGGAGAAAATTGTGCCCGAGATAATCCAGATCTGAGTCAGTTCCAAACTTATTCGACCATCGAGAACGTCGTCTGTCTGCTTGTAGACCATTCATTTTAACTCACCTCTCTCTTTTGCACCGATGTTGCTTCTGAGTGACCCTTAAAAGCGAATTGCGCAGAGTGGTGGGATTGCGGTGATATGTGATGGAAGTTCAGAGTTTGGAACATTGCCAGAATCCTTGGAACTGTGAGTGCAAGAATAATGACATCGAATTGTACATCTATGTCCGAGGAGAGAGGCTTCCGATCTGTCGGCGATGTTGGACAAAGATGGCAGATTGCGACTTGGAGTGGTGAACTATGGAAGGTTTCGGTCTCAACACGGCGAAATCTTTTCTCAAGAGAAACGTCAATCTGCATCTCAAAGACGGTTCGGTCATAGTCAATGTTCGAGTATCAGAGATATTGAAAGACGAACTCAATAGAGAGAAGTTCCTTGCATGCATTCCTTACGGAAATCGAAATATGGTAAGGGTGCCGCTGAAAAGCGTTGCATGGGCTGAGCTTTTGAACCTTAACTTCATTCTTGCAAGCGGCTAGACTGAACCTGCCTGACGAAACGCAAATTAGAAAAGTCGTGATTAACGTAGCTCATGCGTTGTTCGCATTGCGGAATCTGCTGCCAAGAAACTGAAATGCCTCTGTCATACGAAGACGTTCGGCTGCTTGAAAAGACAGGCTTTCCTAGGGAGAAGTTCACTCGGAGCGACGAGCGAGGCTACGTGTTCTTGCGGAACAAGCGGGGTCATTGCTTTTTTTATGATATGACGAAATGCCTCTGCAGTGTTTACTCGATCAGGCCTCACGGTTGTCGGACGTATCCAGTTGTGTGTACGGACGAGAACACAGTTCTTGTCGACGATTTGTGTCCTAGAAGGCGAACCGTTTCGGAAAAAGAACTGCGGAGGAAAGGCGAGAAGGTCCTTAAGCTTGCTAAAAAGATAGATTCTGAGGCAAAGTCAAGGCTTTCAAAAAAAGGCTAAACTTTTTTTTAACACATAATAGGCAAAAGACCTTATATTGACAGTGAGAAATTACCAGTTTGGTGAAAAAATGCCTTGTACCGTTATAGTCGGCGGTTTCTGGGGAGATGAAGGCAAAGGAAAAATCATCTCCTACTTGGCGCTCAACGACAAAGTCGATTTTTGCGTTAGAACAGGCTCGGTCAATGCAGCACATACGATATGGCTCCAAGGAAAGCGTTACGCGTTGCACATGGTTCCAGGCGGCTTCGTGAATGAGAAATGCCGTTTGCTCGTGGCAGCAGGCGCAAATGTACACGTGGGCCAGTTTCTCAAAGAGGTGGAAGAAACCAACGTGAAACGTCGCATTGGCGTTGATAATCAAGCATCAATAATCGAAGAGAAACACGCTACTCAAGACAGGACAAGCGCTCATTTGAAAGGTATAGGCACAACAGGCTGGGGGGTAGGGCCAGCCTTGGAGGAGAGAGTGCGGAGAACCGCGAAACTAGCCGTAGACATTCCGGAGCTGAAGCCGTATCTGGCGGACGTTTCGGCGGAAGTCAACGCCGCGATCACAAAGGACAAACAAGTATTGTTGGAGGGAACTCAAGGGGTCTTTCTGTCGCTTTTCCACGGAACATATCCGTACGTTACCGGAAGAGACACTGGCGCTTCTGCAGTTTGTTCTGAGGCAGGTGTCGGTCCAACGAGAGTTGATGATGTAGTGTTGGTGTTGAAATCGTTCGTGACGCGAGTGGGGGCTGGGCCACTGCCTGATGAAATGTCAAAAGAAGAGGCTATGAAGCGAGGATGGTTTGAAACAGCGTCTGGAACCGGAAGAGACAGACGTGCAGCCCCGTTCAACTCGGAACTGGCTAAGAGAGCTGTAATGCTCAACGGAGCCACTCAAATCGCACTTACCAAGCTCGATGCTGTTTTTCCGAGAGTTCAGGGAGCAAGAACTTTTGAAGAAGTTCCGAAGGATGCAAAGGACTTCGTTGCATGGGTTGAGAAAGTAACTGGCGTGGCAGTCGCGCTCATAGGAACTGGGCCTGACGCGTTGGACCTGATCGATAGGAGAAAATAGCTACTTAGGAAAGCTCTTGCATCCTTTTTCTTTCTTGCGAAACTCTTAAGAAGCTTCGTCGAATTCTGTCCTTAAAAGGTGCTAATAATGAGTGAACGTCGAGCTGGAACTTCTTTTGCAGTCGTTGCGCTAGTGCTTGTCGCAGGACTGTTGATCGGTGGTCTGGTTACTTCTTACGTGCTCATGCGAAGAATAAATGATTTGCAGAGTGACTTGGCAAATCTTTCAAACCAATTGTCCCATCTTTCAGGGAATCAGACATTGTACAATCAGACCATAACCATCTATCAGAACGAAACTGCCTTGGCTGATATGTATCAAAAGACGAAAGACTCCGTTGTTCTAATCCGTGGAAATACTGCCAGCGGCACTGTTCAAGGTTCAGGCTTCATATACAACATGACTGGCTCGATGGTTGTGGTTACAAACAATCACGTTGTTGATGGAACAACAAGCTTGAGCGTAACCTTTGCAGACGGCAACGGCTATTCGGCAGTGGTTAATGGAACAGATCCTTATGCTGACTTGGCAGTTCTTACTGTTTTGGGAGCTGCTCAGACAGAGTTCAAGCCGTTGATCGTTGTGAACTCTTCAACTTTGCAGGTAGGAGACCCTGTTATAGCAATCGGTGCTCCTTACGGTTTGGTTGGTTCAATGACAACCGGCGTTGTGAGCGCGTTAGGTAGGACTATTACTGAAGAGGAATACACAGGAGGTTTCGCGATAGCCAACATAATACAGACGAGCGCCCCCATAAATCCTGGCAACTCGGGAGGTCCACTGCTGAATTTTGACGGCAAGGTCGTCGGGATAACCGCCGCAATAATTGAGAACGCGCAAGGACTGGGGTTTGCTGTGCCTTCAAATACCATCCTGAGAGAGATAGCTGCTCTGCTTGCAACCGGTTCTTATGATGGGCACTCATACCTAGGTGTCAGAGGAATAGATATGGACTACTTCCGCGCTCAAAACCTTGGCGTAAATGTGACTTATGGATGGGCGATTTCCGAAATCGTCACCGGTGGACCAGCCGACAACGCAGGGGTAGAAGTAAATGATGTGTTGGTCGGGATTAACGGCTTCAAGATACACGGCAGCGATGAGATGTCAAGTTATCTTGAAGAGAAAACTCTGCCAGGGCAGACGATAACCCTGAACCTCGTGAGAGACAATAACCCGTTGGATTTGTTGCTCATACTCGGACAGAGGCCCCCTCCCCCTTAAGCGTCTTCTCTTGGATTCATCCCATTGGCATCGCTACATTTCTGCGCTTGATAATCGCCCACAGCTCAATAGTGGTCGACGCAGCAAAAATAGCCGTGTAGATTATGTGAGGCGGTATCATTAGGGCGGGCACGTCGAGCGGGTAACTCAGAAATGTTGGGAGCAGAACGGTGAAGGTAGGTATGGCCAAAAGAAGGTTGGATTTGTGAGAGTGAAGCAATTTTGAAATGTCTTTTGTGGCTAGCAGTAGTACTATGGAAATTGTGAAGAGAAATATCTCCAGACCTATGTTTTGTATATTGTAGATGCTGGTTTCAATCCCAAATTTCTGTTGTGTTATCGGCCAGAAAAGCTCCAGTTGCCCTCCTGTCAAATAGTCACCTATCAGCATATGCTGGATCAGGGCAATGAAATAGGGCGAAGCAGCTTTGCGGTAAATCATGAATAATGGTATGAATGCTACTAGTGATAGCACTACGGAATGAATTGGTCCTCTATGTGGAATTATTGAGGCAAGCCCGCCCACGTGCTCTATCAATATGTCGATGTCAGGGATTACTGACAGCATTAGCGCTAGTGGTATGTTGAGGTTTGTCTTTACGAGTTTTGCTGAGCCTTTGCCTAGTATGTAGCCAAGCGCCATGTGGCCTACTGCGAAACGCGATTGTTTCCTCCTTCGTCTGCAAAGATTTCTCTACGAGTTATTAAGCCTACAGTCTGATTGCATGTAGGTCCTTTTGAATACAGAACATCAGGGGAGGTAGAGCACAGCTCCTAGGGGGGGTAGGTGTGTTTGAGGAAAATGAGACGAAAAAACTGCAGTCAATCGCGCCGAGAAAAGCAGAAAGGGTTGCCTACGTTGATGTTTTGATTTGCTTTCTCTTTGTCTCAACTATCCGAGAGCTGCTTTGCAGAGGAAGCGTTGATTGAAAAGTTCACGTTAGCAATTCTTTTATCGGGTTTGACCATCATAGAAGTACTATGTGGAGAATAGTGTAGAAGGAGATTTCGATTATGGGGAGAAAAGTTGTTAAGGTCTATCTGCCGCCTCAACAGAAACGGGTTCTTCAACATATGTGCCTCAGTCTAGGCATGGCCGAAAGCGAAGCTTTGCGGACCGCTTTCTTGGAATATGCGAAGAGTCTGGGTTTCGTGGCTGAGAAGACACATGGAGCCACGCCTAATCTGGGTCAGGTCCAATAAGCGTTCGAATCTGAGGCAATTTTCGACCTCCAAACTCTATGCTGTAGCGGAGCTCTGTTACGCGTTGAATGAGGTATTAATACTTGCCCAAAATCAAAGGGTCTGAACGATTATGGAATTGCGATTCATAGTTCGAGTTCACACACGTTAAATTCACGTACTCAACTAGATTTCTGATCAACGCGCGACATAGATGATACTAGATGCCCTGTCCTGAGCTAGGTGAGGCCCTCGAGGCACTACGCGATGAAGAGCGATATCTCCGTTCCATAACCGATTCAGCTCCAGACGTGGTGATATCGGTTGACCGCCGAGGGATAATATGCTATGCCAGCAGAGCAATTGAATGTGTTTTTGGGTATTCTGCCGGTGAGGTCACTGGCAAGTCAATAACGATGTTGATTCCAGAAAGATTTATCCCAAGACACTTGGAGGGCATGAAGAAATGGAGTCAAACTTCCGACGACCCCTCTGTCAGAGAATGCGAGCTGACAGGATTGCGGAAAAACGGGGAAGAGTTCTGTGCGGAAGCATCTTTTTCATGTGCAAGAGTCAGGGGAAAAGATTACTTCACAATAATCGTGCGCGACGCAAGCGAGCGCAAGAAGGCGCAGAGACGAATAGAGAAATTGAACAATTGCCTCCTCAGCTTCAAGACGAAACCCGACGAAAACATTAATTCACTTGTTGGTCTCTGCGGAGAACTGTTGGGCGCAACATGCGCATTGTACAATCGCTTGAATGAAAGACTGCTGTTCTCAATCGGCCGATGGAACACTCCGATAGAATACAAAGTGGTTGATGACCCGCAGGGTCACATCTGTTATGATGTTATCAGGCGAAACAAGGGAGAAGTTGCTGTTTTCCGACATTTGCTTAAGTCCAAATATGCAAAGACAGACCCTAATGTGAGACGCTATAAGCTTCAAACTTATTTGGGCGCGCCTGTGAAGTTCGGTGAAGTCTGTATTGGTTCTGTCTGCGCGGTCTATCAGAAGGATTTCGAACCGCCTGAAGAAGACAAGAAGTTCATAGGTCTACTCGCCTCAGCCATAGGCGTTGAGGAAGGGCGCAGACTCTCAGAGTCGAGCCTTCAGGACAGTGAGGAGAGATTTCGCGCCATCAGCGTGTCGACAATGGATACTATAGTCCTGATAGACGAGAAAGGTAAAATCTCTTATTGGAATCCCGCTGCAGAGCAAATGTTTGGCTATTCAAAAGAAGAAGTCTTGGGAGAAGTAGCTTTCACACTTCTTTCTCCAAAAAGCTTTCACAGCAACTATTCGCAGTTTCAAAATCTCCTGAATCTAGAGCAAAATCACGTCACAGGAAGAGTGGTAGAATACTCTGCCGTGAAGAAAGATGGTACCGAGTTTCCTGTTGAAATCTCCATTTCGAGACTGAAAATCAAAGAAAAATCACACGCACTAGCCGTTATTCGTGACATCAGTCAGCGGAAACAGATGGAACATGTGCTGCAGGAACGGGAGGATAAGTATCGGGAAATTTCAAAGGAGCTTGAAAGCCTGATGAGAAGTTCTGCGGTCATGTTGCACACGACCGATCTTCGTGAACGTCTGAGAACAGTCGCCGAAGCGATTCGTGAACAAGGCTGGGGCAGAGTTGTCATCACCCTTAGGGATGAGAAACTGAATACGACAGACGTGTTTTCGGCCGGCATCAGCGTTGAAGAAGAACAGTACATCAAAGAGCATCAGGCGCCTGGGCGAGTGTGGCGGAAAAGATTGAGTTCGATGTTTGAGCGGTATCGGCTCGGAGAATTCTACTACTTGCCTTGGAGTGATCCGCTCGTTAAAAAACAGTTTAAGTACGCGCTTTCAAGCAAAGTCACGATTCAGGAGACCGTTGACTGGAATCCTGATGATCTTCTTTATGTTCCATTGAAGCTGCCTAATGGGCAAGTCGTGGGCATAATGAGTATGGATGACCCGCAGGACGGAAGAAGACCAACCAAAGAATCTCTTGCCCCATTGGAACTGTTTGCACACCAGGCTGCAGTAGCAATCGAGAACGCAAAACTGATCCAACAGGTAAAGGAGTACGCTCAGCATCTTGAAGAGAAAGTGAATGAACGTACGACGGATCTAAAGAGAAGCGAAGAAAAAATCAAGACTATCTTCACAGCATCCCCCGACGCGATAACCGCCACTGACTTGAACTGCTGCATCATTGAGTGTAATGACTTAACGGCAAAGATGCACGAATACTCTTCCAGAGAGGAACTCATCGGCACGAACGCAATGGAGTTGGTCGCTAAGAAAGATCACCCGAGGGCAGAAGACGAGCTGAAGGAAATGCTTGAAGGTGGACGCGCAAAGACTGGCGAATACACTTTCGTAACGAAGAATGGTCGAGAGTTTCCTGCTGAGCTGTCAGCCAGTGTTTTAAAAGATGCTTCAGGGCATCCCATAGGTTTTGTAGCCATTACAAAAGACATCACGGAGCGCAAACGGATGGAGCAGAAATTGTTCAGGTCTGAAAGACTTGCCGTGATCGGACAGCTGGCAGCAATGATCGGACATGACCTGAGGAATCCTTTGACTGGAATCACAGGTGCGGCCTACTATTTGAAGACCAAGATGTCATCCTCCATGCCTGAAAAGGGCAAAGAGATGTTGGAAATCATAGAAAAAGACGTTGCTTATTCCAATAAGATCATCAGCGATCTTCTGGACTACTCCAACGAAATCAAGCTCGAACTAGCCGAAGTTACCTCGAGTGTGCTAGTCAAAGATTCGCTGTCGCTCGTGAAGATCCCAAATAAGGTCTCTGTGGAGAACTCAGCGATGAGTCAGCCGCTGCTGAACGTTGACGTTGTCAAACTGAAAAGAGCATTTGTAAACATCATCAAGAACGCTGTAGATGCAATGCCGAAAGGCGGAACTCTGAAGATATCAAATCGACTATGCAACGGCAGTTTGGAGTTTATTTTTGCCGACACAGGAACGGGCATGTCGAAGGAGACTATGCGGAAGATTGTCCAGCCTTTGTTTACTTCAAAAGCGAAAGGAATGGGTTTTGGCTTGGCGATTTCGAGACGCATTGTAGAGGCTCATGGCGGAAAGATAATTGTAGAGAGCAGGGTAGGTGTGGGTTCAACATTCACGATAATTATTCCGATTGACCGAAAAGAGGCAGGAGGTGAAACAGTTTGGGTGAACGCGCCAGAATCCTTGTCGTTGACGACGATGAAGGAATAAGGACAACTTTGACCGCGATATTGGAGGATGAAGGTTACAAGGTTGATACCGCGGAAAGTGGCAAAGAGGCGATTCTGAAGTCCAACGCAGGCTTCTACAATCTAGCTTTGATAGACGTTCGACTGCTAGACATGCAGGGAACAGAGCTGCTTACAAGAATCAAGGACACGGTCCCAAGGATGCGGAAGATAATCATAACTGGCTATCCAACGGTACACAACGCCATAGATGCCGTCAACAGAAATGCGGATGCCTACATGCTGAAACCATTCGACATAGGCAAACTTCTGTTCGTCATCAAAGATCAGTTGAGGAAGCAAAAGGACGAGATAAAGTTCAGTCAGGACCGAATCACCGAGTACATCGAAACAAGGGTCAAAGAACTCAATACCAGTAACGGCAGAAACAAATCAGAGTAAACTTTCTCCTATTGTCTTCCACTTTGGGTGTTTTTGACTTTTCTTCTTCTTCATATTTGACGAGCATTTCATTTGTTATTACTTGAGGAAGGAGTCGGAGCAGCAGTCTCCTCTGCAACTTGCGTGAGAGCTTGTGAAGGTCTGAGGAAGTAGGCTAATGCCATTATGATTGCACCAACGATTCCTACGTAGATTCCGCTACCAGTGTATGAAATGGCGTCGAATTGTGCGAGATACATCAACGTCCCAATCCAGCAAACGAGTCCAAGTATACCTGCAAGAATGGCGGCTTTTCGAGCTATGATCGAAGCAAAACCTAAGACGACTGTGACTGGATAGAGTATCAGCGTTAACAGAATTCCAATTGTTGCGACATCTATCATCAATGAGACGGAGCTTCCTGTTCCTTGTCCAATTGCCATATACAGGTTGAGGAGGCTTAAGGAGGAACCGTTTGCATCTGATACCATCGGCAATAAACCTGAAAAGATGAATATGACTGTGCCGATGAATGCCGCGATTTTCCAAGAGTTCAATTTTTCCGCCTGAATAATCAGAGCTTTCTGACATTATCATTCTTAAGGCTTGTTATGAATCAAACCAGCTTCTTCAAGATTCCGTCAGAAGACAGGCACTAAGGCATCGAAGCATCATTCGGTTTTTGTGTTTTACAAGAAAACTTAATTCTCTCGGCTTGTGCAAGTTTATTTGCGGGAGTCGTTACGGGTGAGTTCGAGGGTTAGAAGAGGTCAGATTTTCATCGTGCTTCTGATCATTCTGGTTATTGTGGTCGTTCTGTTCGTCGCACTTCCGATGATTGGATCTCGCTCGAGGTCAACTCCTTTTGTTCGACAGGTTTTTTGGAGTGTCGGAGGCAGAAACGTGACTTCATGTTTTCTCGATCAAGAGGTTGAGGTCCACGTGATCATTGAGTCTGTTCAGCAGTACACTGCTTCTGTCGGGATCAAGATTAGGAAGGACGTAGCCTTGTGGTTTGACAGTGATTATGCCGCGAAGACGTTTCCTCTGGATCTGCCAGGAGGGCAATCAACTGAGCTGGTGGTCACGTTTGCTCCTGATGAAGTAAGTGAAGGCCAATTACGCGGGTATTTTGTTGAAGCTGACTTTTTGACGTCGAACTCCAACTGGATAATGGAAAACTCCTATCCTCCGAGGCTGACTGTCACAAAAATCTCACCCGGCGGCGACATGCCTATTTGAAAGACTTCTGAGCTTACTAGCATTCGGATTGGACGTTGAGGGACGCAGCTTTCAAAAGGAGTTGCTTACATGTTCTCCTTAATCATTTTGGCAAGGCGTTTTATTCCTTCGTCGATCTGAGCATCTGACGCGTATGAGAAGTTGAGCCTCATTGTATTCTGCCCTTTGCCATTGCAGTGAAAGGCGGACCCGATCACATAGGCGACTTTGTACTCTATTGCTTTCGGAAACAATTCATTTGCACTCATTCTCTTGGGCAGCCTTACCCACAGGAACAGTCCACCTTCAGGTTTAGTCCATGTTACTCCTTTCGGCATGTACTTCTGCAGTGCGTCCAGCATCAACTGGCGTTTCTTAGCGTACAACACGCGTATTCTCTCGACTTGCCCTTGTAACAATCCTCGTTTCATGTATTCCGCTGCGATGAGTTGAGTGAAGGTCGGAGAGTTGAGGTCCATTGCCTGCTTGGCAACTACCATTCGTTCCATCCATTCTGTCGGGGCCATGAGCCACCCTAATCTTAAGCCAGGACACAATAGTTTTGAGAAGGTTCCTAGAACAATGACTTGTTTCTCCGTGTCCAACCCGTAAATCGGAGGAATGCTCTGACCTGTGAACCTTAGGTCCCGATAGGGGCTGTCTTCCACAACTGGGATCTCGTACTTGTAAGCCAGTTTCAAAAGTTGTCTGCGTCGGTCCAGAGACATGCTGACGCCAGAAGGGTTCTGGAAATCAGGTACCGTGTAGATAAATTTCGGTTTCTTCTTTCTTGTTACATACTTGGCCAACGTTTTCTCTAGAAGGTCGATTCTCATTCCCTCGTCGTCTAGGGCTATGCCGACAAGCTTGGCCCTGTACGCGGTGAATGCTTGAAGGCCACCTATGTACGAGGGAAGTTCAACGATGGCGATGTCACCAGGGTCTAAGAAGACTTTGCCGACGATGTCCAGACCTTGCTGGGAACCCGAGGTCACAAGGATGTTTTCAGGTTTTACAGTTGCTTTTTCTCGGGCCATCCAGTTGGCTATCTGTTCTCGGAAAATCCATTCTCCTTCAGTCGGTCCGTATTGCAGTGCCAGCGCGCCTTTTTC
>DATEYW010000100.1:0-9749 GCA_035256045.1 Bathyarchaeia archaeon
GTAATGCTTGAGGTGAAGTAGACTACAGTTCCTCCGGGCCTCGCATATTCTGAGCAGCTGTTGAGCATTTTGAATTGGAGTTCACACATCCTCGCGATCGAGTGAGATGTCAATCTCCACTTGGCTGAAGGAAGCCTGGCAAATAGACCTGTGTCGGTACAGGGAGGGTTCACAACAACCAAGTCAGCCTCCAAGGAGAAAGGCAGGGGATTGCACGCATCCGCGATAACGGGTTCAGCGATATTAACCCCGAAGCGGTAGACCTCATTCTTCCAAGACGCAGTTCTTCGTTTTGAATAGTCCACAGAAAAGACCCTTCCTTCGTTTCGCATCAATTGAGCCATGTATGTTGTAACTGCGCCCGGAGCAGAGCATATATCCAACACCGTTGAGCCTATGGAAGGATTGGCCGCTTCGGCTGCAAGCACACTGGACTTGTCTTGAAGACAGATCAAACCTTCTTTGAAGAAATCAGTCTTGGCAAGTGACTTTTTCGTCTTCACTATTCTGTATCCAAATCTAAGTCGCTCAATTTTCTCAATTTCCGTGCCATCGCTAGCCAACCCCTTCAAGATTACATCTTCCTGAGCCTTGAGCGTATTCAAACGCACGTAGAGTGGCAACTGCGAAGTGTTTGCTTCCAAAAAGGCTAAGGCTTCCATTCGGCCGAAAAGCTTGTAACAGTATTCAACAAACCATTTCGGGTGAAAAGTCCGAAGCGCTTCCCTCGTCTCATCATCCTTGTACGAGAAAATTGTTGAAGGCTTTTGGATCAACAAGGCACCCATATATGGTTCAACGGGCAGAAGCGTTTTCCATCCAAGAATGGAACGCGCAGCTCTCGCCACGATTTCGGCTTGTTTGAAATCGGTTTCGGACCAATCCCGTGAAAATCTTGTGCAATACACATAAAGACGGAGAAAAGCTCGGGTTCCCAAATCAAGCTTGTCGATTATCGCCGGTTCAATCGCCTCAGTCAAGAAGGCATCTATGAAGTTCTTCCGCCTCGCCGTCTCGAACACCA
This sequence comes from Bathyarchaeia archaeon, assembly GCA_035256045.1. Classification (GTDB taxonomy): domain Archaea; phylum Thermoproteota; class Bathyarchaeia; order Bathyarchaeales; family Bathycorpusculaceae; genus DASPPK01. Next base: position 1,025 of record DATEYW010000100.1, read on the forward strand.
GCACACGAGCGAGTCTCAACACGTCCGGATCATCGATTGCCAACTGTTTGACGGTTCTCGCAAAAGCAAGGGGCTCACTCAAACCTCGCATCTCCATCCAACTCAGACTCTCGATCGCAATCGTCCAAGCTTCCCTGAGCATAACGTTCACTCAGCTACGCTTGTTACGAGCATCTAGATAAGGATAGAACCCGGGCTTGAGCATACTCAAAATCGAACACAGTTACCAGAGAATCTTCGAAGTGCAAACTGGAAAACAGACGCACAATAAAATCAACAGCCTGCAACCAATCCTATCCGATTCACAAACCTGTTAGGACAAGAGATTTTAGTAGACTCGAAACATAAAAGCATCAAGGTCACGGGGAGAGTTGGCGCAGAGACATTTAGAAGAGTTTTCAAAAAGAGAAAACCATCCCTTGATGAAAAAGAAAGCGGAAGCCACAGTTTTGGCAGTCGTACAAGGCACTCCAGAAAAAAAGGACAGGACGCCCAGCTTCCCGCAAGTTGCTCCTCCTAACCTGCCGTGCTCATACATCGTGTCAGCCACCTACGATGGAAAAAGTCGCAAGGCACTGATCAAACTGTATGAACCAGTTTCGGGCAAAATCTACTTTTGGTACGACAATACGGGACATCAACCGTACTGCCTCACCAACCTCTCACAGTATGAACTTGAAAAAATCAGCCGCGTCACTCACCACGAAGGTTTTGACAGGATTGAAATCGTCGAGAAAATCGACCCCTTGACGGAAAAAAAAGTCTGCATCACAGAAATACTCACTAAGGATCCACTGGCAATCGGCGGACGTCCGTTTGGATGCATCCGAGACATTATCCCCGAAGACTTTCCCAAAGTGTCAGAAATACCCGTCAATCGTGATGACATCAAAGTTTGGGAATCGACTATAAAGTATTATCAGTCTTACATTTACGACCAAGGGCTACTGCCAGGAATGATATACGAAGTAAAAAACTCTAATCTTGTACTCAAGAGAATGGAAGATGTCGAAAAGACCGTAACACAAATACGGAACACATTCAAGGACGCAACGTCTGAGGAGCTGGGTTTTGTTGAAGAATGGGCGAGATTGCTTGAATATCCAGCACCCAAGTTCCGCCGCGTAGCCCTAGACATAGAAGTTCTTGCGCCAATCCCCACCAGAGTGCCTGACCCTAGGCAAGCGGTCTACCAAGTTGTCTGCGTGTCGCTCTGGAGCTCAGACGACGCCAAGAGAATTCTGCTTCTGAAGCGCGAAGGAGTTCGCGAAGGACTGGAACACTTGGCTGCAGACGCACAGATTGAAGAATACGACTCAGAAGAGAAACTGATCAGAGCCATTCTGGACGTTCTATGGGAATACCCATTCGTTTTGACATTCAACGGAGACGACTTCGACCTCAGCTACTTGTTCCACCGCGCAATGAACTTGGGAATAAAAAGAAGCGAAATCCCAATAGAAGTCGGCAAACGATCCTGTACGCTTAGTTACGGAGTCCACATAGACCTGTACAAGTTCTTCTTCAACCGCTCGATCCAGATCTACGCCTTCAACAATCGCTACAGAGACGTCACCCTAAATGACGTTGGAAAAGCCTTGATATCGCTCCAAAAAATACCGTTAGCCAAACCATTGGGCGAACTCACCACCAGTGAACTCGCGAAATACTGCCTTAGGGACGCTGAAATCACATTCAAACTCACGAGTTTCGACGACGACCTTGTCATGAAACTTATCCTTGTTCTCACTAGAATCAGCATTATGCCGATGGAAGACGTGACGCGGCAAGGAGTGTCACGCTGGATACGCAACTTTATGCAACGTGAACATCGCAAAAGAGGCATGCTCATCCCGAACCCCGGGGACATTTTGGCAGCCAAAGGGAAAACGGCGACCAAAGCGATTATCAAGGGTAAGAAATACAAAGGGGCCATCGTAGTTGAACCCGTCCCAGGAGTCCATTTCAACGTCGCCGTGATGGATTTTCCAAGCCTGTACCCCTCGATAATAAAAGTGTGGAATCTCGGGTACCAGTCAATTCTATGCTCTCACCCCGAGTGCCACAGCAACATTATTCCAGACACGCCGCATTGGGTCTGCACCAAGAAGCGAGCCCTGGAAAGCCTGTTGATAGGCTCCTTGCGTGATCTCCGAGTCCAATGGTACAAACCAAAATCAAAAGACAAGTTGCTGACCGCCGATTTGAGAAGTTGGTACAACATCACTCAAGGCGCGCTTAAGGTTATTTTGAATGCTAGTTACGGGGTATTCGGAGCCGAAACCTTTGACCTCTACTGTCCCCCAGTGGCTGAGGCGACAGCTGCCATTGGCAGGCATTCGATTACTCAGATACTCAACGAAGCAAAACGTTTGGGCATCGAAGTGCTCTACGGTGACACTGACAGCCTTTTTCTTAAGAACCCCTCGAAGCAACAGATCGAAGAACTTGCGCATTGGACCGAGCACCAGCTCAAGATGAGTCTGGACGTTGACAAAGTGTACAGGTACGCGGTGTTTAGCTCGCGCAAGAAAAACTATCTTGGAGTCCTTGAAGATGGGACAGTTGATGTGAAGGGGCTAACTGGAAAAAAGAAGCACATACCGATTTTCATCAAAAAAGCCTTTGACAAAATGAAGGATCGACTCGCCAAAGTCAAATCGCCAACTGAATTCGAGAAGACTAAGAAAGACATCGCCGAAATTGTTCGTGACTGCCACATGCGGTTGAAGAGACGCGAGTGGGAAAACATTAACGAACTAGCCTTCAACATAGTGTTAGGCGAAGAAATCCGACATTACACAAAAACGACCCCGCAGCACGTCAAAGCCGCAAAAATGCTAGAAGAAAAAGGGGCCGAATTGAAAGCAGGCGATCTCATTAGCTTCGTCAAAACCACCAAACCTCCTCACGTAAGACCCGTCGAACTGACAACCAAAAGCGACGTTGACATTGACAAGTACATCGCCTACTTGCACTCAACTTTCGACCAAGTTCTTGACGCGCTAGGACTAGATTTCGACGAGATAATAGGCTTGACGAAACTCGAAAGATTCATGTAGAAAACAAGTCAACCTTCTGAAACGACCTTCAGACCCCGAGACTTCAAAGGTTCTATGACTCCCCTGCGCCCAATGATCGACAACAAAGTGTAACCGACGCCAGCTATCGCAATCAGACTGCTCAAAGTCAGGCTGGCGATCATGGCAATCCACGCAGGCATAACCTCGAGGATCTGAGGAGGCGGGAAGAACAACCAGAGATAGCTGCCGACGATGAACCCGACAGGAAGGGCTCCGACAACACAGGCAACAAATCGGTTTTTTCGCAAAAAGAAGATGACGCTTGCCGAGATGAGATTTGCAATCGGTCCTAGAACAATGTCTGGGACACCTATAAAATAATAAGCATTGACGAGAAAACAGCCCACGCTAACCCCGCCTACAACAGGAAAGCCAAGCAACGCCGCTAGCGGGATAAGACAATCTGCCAAACGCAGCTGAATAGGACCATAAACTGTCGGATTGCCAACCGTAACCATTTGCAGAATATTCACTATGACGTACAATGCTGCGAAGACACTCGCCAAGACTAGATCTCTACTGTCAAACTTCAATCTCATTGCCTCCGAAACCCGGGATTTCTAAGGCGGATCGGGCGGAGGCCCGCTCACCCGCCGAACAGATGAATTGACAATAGTCAACCATGTTTATTAAATGTTACTCGAACAAATCCGCTTTGACGAAATTGTTCAGTTCAGCATCAAATGTTGGAACACTATCGCTAGAACAGTGGTGACAGCGACCAAGAATGACGTTAGTGCAACCACCTGTCGCTCAGTCAACGGATTATTGTATGTTAGAACTGTCACCAGACTTCTTCGGTGGTCGGAAAACAGTTTCTTCCCGTCAAAAGAAAGCGCCGCTTTCTTTCTGTAAAAGAAAAAGCTGAGCAATATCAAGCAGGAGTTGAAAATGTACGGTAGCAAAGAGATTATGAGGTCAAATTTCAAGTCGGAAATGATGGCGAAAGAGGCCAAAGTCATTCCTATGGCAAAGGAGCCCGTGTTGCCAACGAAAATTCTGCCTAGAAAATTCATCGCTCCAAGCAAGAGCCAGACAATCAACGGCGCAATGAGCAAGCTAGCATTTGATATTGACATCGCCATTAGACCAATCAAGACTATGGCAGGACAAATTGTCTCCAGCCCGTTCAGCCCGCCGAGTTGATTTACGGTGTTGGTAAAAATCGTGACTAAAACGGGGATTATGATGAAGTAGTAGTAGACTCCAAACTCAATTGTTCCCACTAATGGAATAGTCACGGCAGTCCGAAACCCAAGAGCGTAGGCAAAAGAACTGAGTGGAATCGCAGCGATCAAGGGCAGAAAAGCTTTGTACCGCCATTTAAGATCTATCCAATCGTCAAGCATTCCGAGGAAACCTCCGAAAAGAATGCAGACTGCCAAAATGAGAGGAGCTGAAGCAGCCAGGCTTAAGGACAGAGCGCCGTCTGAAGCGTCTACAACATTGAAGAAGTAGATGAGAAACAGGTAGACAACGCTGACGAGGACGTAGATAACGCCTAAACCATTGATGACCAAAGGTCTGTTTGGCTTATGTTGATCGGGAACTTTGGGAAACAAGACCGGTCTCCCTACGTGCTTGGGTAGTCTTGATTGTACGTTTGCCAGTCGATCTTGTAGAGGCAGACAAGTGGCACGAGCCCACCATATTTGTTCTGCGAATCAATCTGGCTCAGTGTTCCTCCAGAGAAGAATTCTTCGAGGAAATATTTAGGCTGGGCATACGCAGCGTCCGTCGGTGTCACTCCATTGGCTGAGGCCCAGGCTATTCTACCGTAGCTCATCAATTTGTACACCGTAGAGTTGGCACCGACATCGTTCCATTCCCATGCGTTGGTAGTGTTGCTGAAGCTGCCGAACGTTGTTTCGTTTTGCCACGAAGAAGCTTGATCGATGAATCCATCTCTAACTAGTCTATCCTGTGCGTTTCCAGAGATTTTTGCCATCCAAGTCCATTTTCCGTTGTCTCCGCCTGCCCAATCGATCCAGTTGCCGTTTGCGTCGATCGTAACGAAAACCAGCACGTATTGCACGTTGTATTTCTTCAGCATATTCAATGAGTTACTCTCATTCGCCATGAAGGAGAACCCGATGTTTTCTATCTGCGTCGCATTGATTGTCGCGTTGTCCGCTAGGGTTGTCACGTTTCCTAGCAAGCTCAGCCAATAGCCGTAGTCCCACCAGCTGCACACAACAATGTTGCTGTTCTGGAAATTGTTAACGTATTGAAGCATGTCCAACCATTCTCTCACTGGTTCGTTAGGAACAATTGAAAGGCTGCCTGCGGTAATCGTGACCGGAGAATAGGCTTGCCGATAGACCTTAGGAACGCCACCAGTCTGAGGCGCGAAAGCGAGATTCGTCATCAAAACTAAGAATATCAAGAAGATTGCCACACCGCTGAATTCCTTGCCAACATGTTCAAGTCCAAACTTTTTCTTGACGTTCAGCCGTGGCGGTTCTTTCAACAGTGCTACAAAGGGTTTTGATATTCCGATTATTCCTACGGACGCCAATATGGCAAATGCTGGAGCGAGCAGGATCAGCAGACGCACCATCGAAGCCGCAAAATACACGGAAGTTATTCCGAAGATCAGCAGAAACAAGTTCTTTGTCGTAAGGTTTCTTGCCACGAAGAATAGGCCGACTGCGAAGAACAGTATTACTATTCCGAGGTCGTAGTAGATTGAGCCCCATGCAGATATTCTGTGTTCAGCGACCGATTCCACAAGCGGATTAGTGTCTCTTATGAACGGGTTTAGGACTGTTATGAACTTGCCTGCAATGCTGCCCATGAAGCCCAGTGATGAGAGTGCGACAAAACCTCCGATGATAATGGTCAAGAAGGCTACTGCAAACATGAATTTGTCTCTGGCTGAGGTAAGGTTGCGGACGATTTCGACCATGCAAAGCAAGATGAACATTCCGGCAACCGGTAGAACGGCCGAACTGATCATGTAGCTGGGCGTGACTTCAGTTTGCGTGCTTACGGCCACGAGCAAACCAAGCCCGAAAGTTAGACTGTACGCCAACAAGAGCCGCCTGGAATACCTTTTGAGAAGAAGCAGAACCAAAACGAACAGAACAGTCAGTCCTATCAAGTAATATGCGGCTCCCCATCCAAGAACGAAGTATGCCAGAGCCGCAGCGGCACCGAGAGAATATTTCACTGTTGAAGTAATGGGTCTATCATCTTCGATTGCTCTGAGAAAGAGAAAACTGAACGCGAGGAGCGATACCACACCTACTACCTCTGTGTCAAAGAAGCCCAGGGAGGTTCTCTGGATGTATGATGGGTTTAACGCCAAGAAGAGAGCTGAAAGCAGTCCAACCGGTTTACCGCCTATATCTTTCCCAAGGAAGTAGATTATCATCACCGCAATCGTTCCCATTATGGCTGGAATAAGAGAACAGAAAGCCATCAGATCGAAATTGAAGCCCAGTATTCTTGCAGCGTCGAACAGAAGCGCAGTAGTAAATGGCAATGCTGGATAGGATATGCCCATATTGATTCCATCAGGATACCAGCGCTGAGTGTCGACCCACTTAGTGGGCCAGTAAGGCGAAATCAAACCGTTATCACTCATGTATTTTGTCAGACTGAACTGATAGTACGGGTCGAATTCCGAGAGATGCAGAGCGCCGGACTGGATTTCCCAGCGCAGAGGTAAAATTCGAATCGTGAATGCAACGAAAGCAATTAGAAGCAACGCCGAGATGGTCAAAATGGCGCCGTGGCTAGTCTTGATTCTCAGTTTTCCCAAGCTTCTTAGACCGTTGGAAAAACGTTCTCTAGACAGAACTTTTCTGAGCTCCACCTGAATTCATCTCTCCTTCACACTTAACATAGGTACGTTATTTTCCTTGCGGTAGCCGTAGGCTCAAGGATTGTTGAGATGAAAGACGCGGTTCATATATACCTTTCCAAAAAATGGAACGCGGAAAAAAGCGTCTAGGTGACTTGAGACTTACGCTTGTATCCGTAGTTTTCTGGGTCATAGAGAGGAAACGGCGACAGTCTTGCCTTAGCCATTCTATCGCGCATTTTAACATTTAAGATAGTGGCTTCTTGAGCTTGTGACGCCTCGACGTATCCCATTCCCACACCTGTTTGGAGAAGAGGCGAAAACGTTCCGCTTGTCAATCGACCGATTCGTTCTCCCGTTGCAGAATGAAGTCCAAAGCCAGGGCGAGGTATTCCTTGGTCCAACATCTTTATGCCAACGCGTTTGCGCTTTGCGCCTTCTCCTTTCTGCTTCAACAGCGCGTCTTTCCCGATGAAATTCTCTTTCTGCAGCTTCACGACGAAGCTTAACCCTGCCTCTAGAGGCGTCGTGCTTTCATCTATGTCGTTTCCGTAAAGACAAAGTCCCGCTTCCAATCGAAGAGTATCTCTTGCCCCAAGACCGCAAGGCTCTATTCCGAAGCTTTTTCCAACTTCCAGAACAGTGTTCCAGAACTTTACCGCGTTTTCTGGTTTGTTTGTCGAAGCATCCCAAATGAAAACTTCGAAGCCGTCTTCACCAGTATAGCCTGTCCGCGAGAGAAGAACATCCACGCCCGCAAGCGTTGAACGACCACACTTGAATCTTCCAATTTTGCTTAGATCTTGCGCGGAGGCCTGTTGCAGAGTCTCTTCAGCCTTCGGACCTTGAACAGCACACATCGCTACATTGTCTGAAATGCTTTTAACGTCTACCTTGAAACCTTGTGCGTTTTTCGTGAACCAATCGAAGTCCTTTTCGCGATTTCCAGCGTTGAAAACCACCAGAAACTGTGCCTTTTCAACTCGGTAAACCAAGAAATCATCAATTATTCCGCCAATTTCATTGCACATAACAGAATACTGGGCGCCCAATTCCGGCAACGACGAGACGTCATTGGTAATGACATAGTTGAGAAATCGTTCAGAATCTTCACCAGTAACCAACATACGGCCCATATGACTTATATCAAATATCCCGACGTTGTTGCGCACGGCAAGATGCTCAGGCGCAATATCTTTGTAATAGAGCGGCATTTCGAAACCCGCAAAAACGGTCAACTTCGCCGTCATGGCGTGAATGTCGTGAAGTTGTGTTTTACGAGGCTCCGCGGTCAAAATCTTCTACCCCAGAAGCGGCCCGCTACCTAAACGGTTTCACGTCAACGTCAATCGGTACTAACGAAAGCTTCTTTCCACAATTCGGACATTTTCCGTCGATTTCATGCAAAATCTCATCGGGCGGCCGCAACTCAGGTCCGTCATATAGCACGTGGCCGCACCCTTGACAGGCAACGCGTTGAGGCATAACAACAACTGCTCCTTGTGATGACATTGAAGTAAAGGGTTCTGACATATTTATCGGTTGCTAGACCAAAAAAGCGCAACTTCCAGACTCATTCCAGAAAATCGAAATCTGCAATTCTAGAGCCCCACAAGCCGGAAAGGTAGACACGCAAAATCTTAAACTCATACTAGACTACACTACAAGAAGCACGGTCAAGATCGACCCAATGGTCTGCACTAAACATGAACAAGCACACGCTCATTATTACCGAGAAACCTGATGCTGCACTTCGAATTGCCACAGCTCTAGACAAGAAAGAACATCCCCAAAAAATGTATGACAAAGGCGTACCCTACTACATCGTCCACCG